>JAOTWM010000320.1 GCA_029862885.1 Gammaproteobacteria bacterium | reverse complement strand
TTCTAAGTTGGTACTTCCGGACGTCGCCTGTCGGTTGCGCAACGACAAAAACTGGCCATTGCCCGAAATCTGATAAAAAATCCCCGGGTAATGATCGTCAATGAAGCAACTCGCGTCCTCGATTCCGCTTCCCAGTCATCCGTATTCGATGCCATCAAGAATGCAATGGAGAGTCGTGGACTTGTCTGGGTCAACGGCGAGGAAGTCGATCCCGCACAATTTAGCCGGATATTTGTGGCAGAGGCCGGAAAAGTTAAAGAGTCGCCTACCAAGAAGAGGAACCAGGAATAAATGTGGAATTTTACGACTACTCGGATTCTGAACTGGGTAATTGGTCTATGAGTGTTCTGAAAGCGGCATTCAGGCGGAGCGATGGCGATACAATTGCATCTGGTGTATCAACTCGCCGAATGCATTCGCGACCCGATGATTGCGGCGTTCAGTTTTCGCTGATTATTTTTACCGGCGATATCAAAATCGCGATTTGCAGGAGGGCCCCGTGAATTCCTTGCTGGATATCCGCAATCTCGGGATCAGGTTTCGCACCCAGGCCGGTGACGTAGACGCTGTCGGCGATGTCTCGTTCAAGATATCTGCAGGTTCCACCGTTGCCTTAGTCGGAGAATCGGGATCGGGAAAATCTGTTACCGCTCAAGCCATCATGGGTTTGTTACCAGCTGTAGCACAGATCTCCACCGGAGATATACTTTTCGCCGATCCCACCGAAAATGGCAAGATTATCAACATTGCGGCGCTAGACCCGAATAGCGAGGTAATGCGGCAAATTCGAGGCGGGAAAATTTCAATTATTTTCCAGGAACCGACGACATCCCTGTCACCACTGCACACCATTGGTGATCAGATCAGGGAGACACTTCTGCTGCATCAGAACACTTCGAAGAAAGAGGCAAAGAACCTGTCTATCGACATGCTGAAACGCGTCGGATTTCCGGACCCGGCAAGATCATTTGACAGCTATCCCTTTGAGCTTTCGGGTGGACTGTGCCAGAGGGCAATGATCGCAATGGCGCTGGTGTGCCGACCCGCATTGTTGATTGCGGATGAGCCCAGCACCGCATTAGATGTAACCATACAGGCACAGATCCTGAAACTGATCAAGGATTTACAACAAGAACTAGGAATGGCTGTGTTGCTGATCACGCATGACCTTGGCGTGGTCGCAAACATGGCGGATGAAGTAGTGGTTGCCTATCATGGTCATGTCATGGAAAGCGGAAGTACCAGGGATATTTTCGCCAATCCCGGACACCCTTATCTTAAAGCCCTTCTTAAGGCGGTACCTCACTTCGATATGAAGCAAGGTGAGCGACTTGTCCCCTTAAGGGAAATCGAGCACCAGGCTAGCAATTTACTGCGCAACACCGCCTTTGCGCGCCAAGATGGCGATGATGAACCGATTCTATTAGTTAGCAATATTTCGAAAAGCTTCCCGAATCGCGCGCCTAGAAGCCTGCTCAAATCTTACGACACACCGGCGCCCATTCGCGCTGTCAACGATGTCACGTTTGAGATCAAACGCGGGGAATGCCTGGGACTTGTCGGTGAATCCGGATGCGGAAAAACCACACTTTCAAAAATCATCATGCGGAATATCGATCCGAATGAAGGAGAGCTGGTTTTCAATGATTGCGGCAAGCGTGTTGATTTGTTAAGTCTTGATGATCGGGAGATGATTCCTCTCCGGCAGAAAATTCAGTATATTTTCCAGAACCCGTTCAGCTCTCTCAATCCACGAATGACGGTCAATGATTTGCTCAGCGAACCCCTGGTTATTCACGGGATCGGCGATGCGAAATACCGCAAGGATTTTGTGCAGGAATTAATGAACCTTGTTGGCCTCAATCCCCGTTGGTTAAATCGATATCCACACAGTTTTTCCGGGGGGCAACGCCAGCGCGTTGGTATCGCACGCTCCCTGGCACTAAAGCCCCAACTGGTACTTTGCGACGAGCCTGTATCCGCACTCGATGTTTCTGTTCAGGCACAAATTTTGAACCTGCTCAAGGATTTGCAGAAAGACCTGGGGCTTACCTACTTGTTTATATCGCACAATCTGGCTGTGGTTGATTATATTGCCGACAGGATTGCGGTGATGTGTGCGGGGCAACTGGTTGAAATCGCGCGTCGTGAGGACCTGTTTCGTAATCCCCTCCACCCCTATACCAGGACACTTTTATCCGCGGTCCCCTACGCTGATCCAGATCACCCATTGAACTTTGGTGCGTTGATGGAGGGGAAAGCCTCCGTTCCCGAGCATTGGCCTGATCCGTTTGGCCCCCGCGGCGGTATCTCGCCTCCGCTCGTGGACACGGGTAGCGGGCACTTGATCCGGGCTTATCCACCTTTCGCTGCCGAGATCGTTGCATGAGGCATCTACTGTCAGTAATAAGCTTTTTCGGTGTATCGGCTCTGTGCATTCTCCCTGGCGTTTACCCCGCTATGGCGCAAGAGGCCTCGTTCGTAGAAACCCCGGTATTCGTCGAGCGCGTGGCATCCGGCGAAATACCACCGGTAGCCCAGCGTTTGCCAGGCGAGCCTGCGCTAGCCGAGATGGAAACCATTGGGCGTCATGGTGGCCAGATTCGTCTGCTGATGGGACGGGCCAAGGATATCCGTTTATTAGTCGTCTACGGGTATGCAAGGCTGGTGAAATACATGCCTGATCTGAGCATTCAACCCGATATCCTGAAAGATATTGTCGTCCGGGACGGGCGGGAATTTACGTTCCACCTTCGCCGGGGCCACAAATGGTCAGATGGACATCCCTTTACCTCAGAGGATTTCCGCTTCTACTGGGACGACATTGCCAATAACAAGGAGATATCTCCAACAGGTTTACCTGCAATAATGATGATCGACGGTGAAGCACCAAAGTTTGAGATCATCGACAGTGTTACGGTTCGCTACACCTGGACTCGACCCAATCCGTTTTTTCTGCCTTCGCTGGCCCGGGCCAGCCCGTATTATATTTACCGCCCGGCACACTATCTAAAACAGTTTCATGCCGACTACCGGGACCCGGAAGAACTCGCCGAACTGGTCGAGCAACAAGGGCAACGCAATTGGGTCGCATTGCTGGTTAATAATGGACGACAATATCACAACAATAATCCTGAACTCCCGACGCTTCAACCCTGGGTACTCGATACCACACCGCCCGCGGAGCGCTTTATCTTCAAACGAAATCCCTATTATCACCGCGTCGATGGCAATGGCCGTCAGCTCCCTTATGCCGATGAAGTCGCGATCACAATTGCCAGCCCCAAGCTAATTCCCGCAAAGACTGGAGCAGGCGAATCCGATCTTCAGGCGCGATCGTTAAATTTCAGCGACTATACTTTCCTGAAACAGAGTGAAACCCGAAACGATTTCACCGTGCACCTGTGGCATACCGCAAAAGGCGCGCACATGGCATTATTTCCAAACCTGAACGCATCTGATCCCGAGTGGCGGAAATTATTCAGGAATACAAACTTCCGCCGCGCGCTTTCGATTTCCACAAACCGTCACGAGATTAATCAAGTCATATATTTCGGACTTGCCTACGAGGCTAATAATTGCCCGCTTCCGCAAAGCCCTCTGTTCGATGAAGAGCATTCAAAAAGATGGACCAAATTCGATCCCGGAACCGCAAACCGGATTCTTGATGACCTGGGTCTCAGGCAACGTGACAGCCGCGGCGTTCGCCTTCTGCCCGATGGACGACCGATGGAGATAATCGTCGAAACGGCCGGTGAAGATTCCGAACAGGCTGACGTTCTCGAACTCGTCCACGATAGCTGGATGCAGGTGGGCATCAAGATTTACACCAAGACCCTGCAACGAGAAGTGCTTCGAAATCGGGTTTTTGCGGGGACCACACTTATCTCGGTATGGTTTGGTCTGGAAAATGGCATCCCTACACCAAACACAAGCCCGGCCGAGCTTGCCCCTACCAACCAGGAACAATTTCAATGGCCCAAATGGGGTCAGTACTACCAGACAAACGGTAAGGCCGGCGAGCAAATTGATATGGAAGTTCCCCGACTACTGGCAGGCTTGAACGAATCCTGGATCCGTGCCGAAGATGAGGACAATCGGCGGCAAATCTGGCGAGAGATGCTCGATTTCTATACCGACAATGTTTTCTCCATAGGACTTGTCTCGGGGGTGCGCCAGCCAGTTGTTGTCAGCAATCGACTGCACAATGTACCATCAGACGGGATCTATAATTGGGATCCCGGCGCACATTTCGGTATCTACCAGCCAGATACCTTCTGGTTCGACAATATACCTGCAATCGCAGAAAGCGAAGATTAGGAGGGTATTTAACATGCTTGACTTCCTTATTCGCAGAACAATCACGATGATGTTCACGCTGGCAGCAACCAGCGTATTGATATTCGTCATCATCCAACTACCCCCAGGCGACTATCTAACCACCTATATCGCAGAGTTACAGAGTCAGGGCGAGATGGTCGACGAGGACAAGATCGAGTTTTTGCGTCGCCAGTACGGCCTCGATGACTCTTTACCGGAACAGTATTTCACCTGGGTAACTGGTTTGTTACAGGGAGATCTGGGGTATTCATTCGAATACAATCTGCCAGTCACCGAGGTTGTTGGAGACAGGCTTTTCCTTTCCATGATCCTGAACTTTACGACCATCATATTTATTTACCTGGTGTCCTTCCCGATTGGCGTCTATTCCGCCACTCACCAATACAGTTGGAGCGATCATGGCTTGACCTTTATCGGATTTCTCGGCCTCGCCACGCCCAACTTCCTGCTGGCTTTGATCATGCTTTATTTTGCCAACGTCTGGTTTGGGACATCCATTGGCGGCCTTATGGATCCCCAGTATCTGGATCAAGCCTGGTCAATGGACAAAGCCTTGTCGGTCGCGGCGCATCTATGGGTTCCAGTTGTCGTCATCGGCACCTCAGGTACGGCCGGCATGATACGACGCTTACGCGCCAATTTGCTTGATGAGCTGCAAAAACAGTATGTAGTCACAGGTCGAGCAAAGGGTCTCTCACCATCAAAGCTACTGATCAAGTATCCGCTCCGTATGGCGCTTAATCCGTTCATTGCGGATATCGGCAACCTGTTGCCTCAAGTAGTATCCGGGTCCGTCATAGTCTCCGCCGTCATGTCATTACCGACCACGGGACCCATGCTGCTTGACGCACTGCAGAGCCAGGATATGTACCTAGCAGGATCATTCCTGATTTTCCTCTCCGTACTTACGATCGTTGGCATGTTCGTTTCCGACTTGTTGTTAACGGTGCTTGATCCGAGAATTCGATTAACAGGGGGCACGCGGCGATGAACGAACCTGTCCCCCATTACGTCAACAAGGATCCGTTCGATCCCTATTCCACTGAAATGCTGACCCCTGAGCAAGAACGGTTTTACATGGCGTCGCAGTGGAAGATGATATGGTGGCGGCTGAAGAGCCACCGCCTCGCCGTCATCTCGGGCATCATTCTGATCGCCATGTATGTGGCTATTCTGTTCGCAGAATTTTTAGCGCCCTATAACCTGCACAGCAGAAACACAGATTTCATCTACGCGCCGCCACAACGGGTGCACTTGTTCCATGAAGGTTCATTCGAGGGCCCGTTTGTATACGGACTGGATTACCATCTCAATATGCTAAACCTGAAACGAGAGTACACAGAAAATCCCGACAAGATCGACCATCTGCGTTTCTTTTGTTTTGGTGACTCTTATTCCTTCTGGGGACTAATCGACGGCAGCTTTCATCTGCTGTGCCCATCCCGCGACGGCACCATGTTCCTGTTTGGTACGGACCGTCTGGGCCGGGACATGTTTTCACGAATAATTTATGGCAGTCGTATTTCACTGACCGTAGGCCTGATTGGCATTGCGTTCAGTTTCATGCTGGGTATATCGATTGGCGGGGCTGCCGGATATTTTGGTGG
>JAOTWM010000319.1 GCA_029862885.1 Gammaproteobacteria bacterium | reverse complement strand
CATTGTGGCGATAACGCGGGTGTTCGTCAGTGTCTACTCGTATCGGCTCAGCCCGACGCCTGGGCACATCAAGCGGGACAATTTCGTTGATGAACTTGCGTTGATTGATCGCATCGATCGCCCGCCGATGGCTTTCCAACGCAAACTCATCCTGATCTTCACGCAAAATTTGCATCTGCTCGGCGATATTCTCGGCGGTTTCCCCCAGACTCACTATTGGATACTTCTCGTCCAACTTTGGATTGTTGTAACGCCAGCCGACGGTTGTGTCGTGCAGAATTGGCGCCTGAGTCGTCGGCACACGATCCGGTTTCGGCATGCTCCAGGGCGCGCGACTCATCGATTCCACACCACTCCCAATATATACATCGCCCTCGCCCACGAGGATCGACTTAGCGGCCAAGTTCACCGCCTCCAGCGCCGATGAACAATTGCGATTTACCGTCACACCGGGCACGTGGACCGGAAAACCCGCTAACAGCACCGACATGCGCGCGACATCGCGGTTGTCTTCCCCCGCTTGGTTGCCACATCCCGCATACACGTCATCGAGAGCTGCCGGTCCGACGCCGGTACGGGCCATGAGTTCGCGATATGTATGGGCCAGCAAATCGTCCGGGCGCACCGTCGCCAGCGCGCCGCCGTGCTTGCCAATCGGAGTACGAACTCCATCGATGATGACGGCATCCGTCATCGCGGAATCGCCGCATGTTGGATAATCAGAGTCATATCAGTGCCTTAAATGTCTGCAGGACGGTCAGTGCCGGAGAACCGAGTATAATGAATAGCTAAACACCGCTACAACGCGGCGCCACTCCCAACTACGCCGTTGGCATAGCGGACACCAATTTAGCAATGAAATCAGCCGCAAAATCACCATTACGACGATCCGCCGCGCCATTACTAAAGGCCGTGCTGGTGATCGGATTAGTGATTTACGTGCTGACCTCGATCGATTGGCGCGACAATCTGATCAGCTATGACGAGTTCGGATTCATTGAATACACCAAACCCGTCACCGTGGTCGGGGGTTGGAATCGGCCCGACGTTACTGTACGTACCGATTCGGGCGAAAAGATACTTGTCAGTACGTCGGCGCAATCGGCAACCGTAAAGTGGGAGCTGACGCCCGGACTGATCACCTACATTAAGAATTGCTCAGCGCTATACATCAGCCTTGCGTTTTTGCTGGTGTTATCGAGCGTGTTATTCGGTAGCGCGCGCTGGTGGTGGCTACTGCGCACCAGTGATGTCCGGATACCCGCGTTTGATGCGCTGCGCTACACCTTTATCGGGATTTTTGGGAATAACTTTGTACCCGGCCAAACCGGCGGGGACTTGGTCAAGGCGATCTATATCATGCGGCGCTGCCCCGACAGCAAATTGAAGGCCTTTGTTTCCGTAGTTGTTGATCGATTGTTGGGTTTGGCATCACTGGTTTTGCTGGCGACGATTGCCATTACCTGGTCCGGCGAGCGTTTTCATTTTTTGGCAGTAGGCATCTGGAGTGTGCTGGCCGCTGGACTCGTGGTGGGTGCCGCATTGTTTAGCCGGAGACTCCGGGCGGCCATGTTTGTAGATCTCTTGCTCAAGAAAACACCGGACCGAATTCGCAACCTGTTACAGCAGATCGAACAAGCGATACATCTTTACCGCGGCCGTAAACTAGGCGTGTGTGTGTGGGTAGCTGCCGGAATACTGAATCACGCCGTGCTTATCACCGCAGTCATGGTGCTGGGGTATGGTCTCGGTGTCGGGGTACCGGTCAGCGAGTATTTTGTGCTCGTACCTATTATCAATCTGGTGTCGGCAATCCCAATCGCGCCGCAAGGCTGGGGCATCGGCGAGGCGCTATACAGTAATTTGTTTGCTGCGTACGAGGCGGTACACCTCGGTGATATCGCCGGGGCTGAACAAATTATGCGCACCCGGGCGGTCGCGTTGTCATTAGTATATCGAGTCGTTCTCACCGTCATATCGTTGCTCGGCGGCTTGGTCCTATTGGGCGAAAAACACCGCGTAACTGCGGAAGATGTTGAACGCGAATCCGCCGGAGCGACGGATATTGACTAACGCCGCAATGTTAGGATCGTACATACGGCACTCACGCTTTTTGGGGCGATGACTGATAAACCTCGTAAACCGAAGCAGCGCAAAGGCCATGTGGCCGACTTGACGTCGCGGTTGAGAACCGCGGCGCTCAATCGATCCGCATCGATACCGGATGGTAAGTTGGAGGAAGTCGTCACCTATCTGCAGATGACCTCCGTCCCGACCCAGCCGCGAGCGATTCAGCGCTTGACCAACTTAGCCATTATTCGTGCCCACAATCCCACCGTGCCGTTCTATCGCTTCCTATACAACACCGTCGGCGAACCGTGGTTATGGTATGAACGACGGGTTATGACGGACCAGGATCTGAGTGAAATTATCAATGATAAGTTAGTTTATATATATGTGTTGTATGTTGGCGGCGTACCGGCCGGTTACGTAGAACTCGACGCCCGCATCGATGATGAAATTGAGATCGCGTTTTTCGGTTTGACCCCAGAATTTATTGGCCGCGGCTTGGGCCAATACTTTCTCAGCTGGGCAATTGACAAAGCCTGGAATTTTGAACCAAATCGGGTGTGGGTCCATACTTGCAATCACGATCACCCACACGCCATTGCCTTTTATCAACGCGCCGGGTTCGTCCCGTATCGGCAAGAACGAAATATTATTGACGATCCAAGGCTACTTGGAATAATGCGAAAATCATGAAACCGCTTGATGAGTGGTTTGCCGAACACGGCATCGACGAAGTCGAAGCGATCGTGCCGGATATGACCGGAGTGGCGCGCGGCAAGATCATGCCGGCCCACAAATATAAGGCCGAAGAAGGGCTACGCCTACCCGAATCGATATTCTTGCAGACCGTCACCGGCGACTACCCGAAGGATGAAAGGGCGATTCACCCGGCCGAGATCGACATCGCGCTGCGCGCCGACGGCAACACGGTCCGTCGCGTCCCATGGACGCCGGAACCCACCGCGCTCATTATCCACGACTGCTATTACGCCGATGGCGCAGCCGTAGAAATGTCGCCGCGGCAGGTATTGCGGCGCGTGCTTGGTCGATACAGCGAACGGGGTTGGCGTCCGGTGGTGGCGCCGGAACTCGAATTCTATATCGTTAAACCCAACACCGATGCGGATTATCCGCTGGAACCGCCGATCGGCCGCTCGGGCCGGGCCGAGATCGGCCGACAGTCGTTCAGCATCGATGCACTAAATGAATTCGAACCGCTGTTTGAAGATATCTATGCCTACTGCGAAGCACAACGCATCGAAATTGACACGTTGATTCATGAGTCGGGCGCCGCGCAAATGGAAGTCAACCTGTTGCACGGCGAACCTCTGGAACTCGCCGACCAAGCGTTTTTACTGAAACGGACGATTCGCGAAGCGGCTCTACGACACAAGATGTATGCAACATTCATGGGTAAGCCGATGGAAGACGAACCCGGCAGTGCGATGCATGTCCACCAAAGCGTCATGGATATCCAATCCGGGGAGAGCGTTTTTAGTACCGCGACCGGTAACCCGAGTCCGCTGTTCTTTGCCCATATTGCTGGATTGCAGAAATACTTATCCGCTGCAATGTCACTGCTCGCTCCGAACGTAAATTCGTATCGCCGGCTGATCCGACATCACGCCGCACCGATCAATTTGCAGTGGGGATACGACAACCGCACCGCGGGGCTACGAGTACCGTTGTCGCCGGCTGCCGCCCGGCGCGTGGAAAATCGTGTCGCCGGCGCCGATGCGAACCCGTATCTCGCGATTGCCGCGTCGCTTGCCTGCGGCTATCTGGGAATGACCGAAGGCCTCGAACCCGGCGACCCGGTTTCCGGCAGCGCCTATGACCTTCCACATGATTTACCGCGCAGCCTTGAGGGGGCGCTGGCGTGCCTGCAACAATGCGAGCCGTTGCGCGAGCTACTCGGCGATCGATTCGTGTTGGCATACAACGCCGTAAAGGAATGCGAGGTTGAGGCGTTTATGCATGTCATCAGCTCCTGGGAGCGTGAATACTTGTTGCTAAACGTATAGCGAATTCTTTTAATTTAACCGGTACCGACATGACTTCAGCCCATCGCACCACCAATGACTGGCAACGCTTAGACACCAGCCACCATCTGCATCCTTTTACGGACTATAAAGCACTCAACTCCAAGGGCAGTCGCATCATTACTCGCGCCGATGGCGTTTATCTTTGGGATTCGGACGGCAACCGCATACTGGATGGCATGGCGGGGCTATGGTGCGTAAATGTCGGCTACGGCCGCCAAGAACTCGCGGACGCCGCCTACCGGCAAATGCTGGAGTTGCCATATTACAATAATTTCTTCCAAACCACTCACCCGCCCGCGGTCGAGCTGTCCGAACTGCTTGCGGCGGTGACCCCGCAAGGACTCAACCACGTATTCTTTACGAATTCCGGGTCTGAAGCGAACGATACGGTGATTCGTACCGCGAGGTATTTTTGGGCGCTATTGGGACAACCAGGCAAGCAGATTATTATCAGCCGGGACAATGCTTATCACGGCAGCACGATGGGCGGCGCGAGCCTTGGCGGTATGCGCGCGATGCATGAGCAGGGCGGATTACCGATTCCCGGCATCACGCACATTCGCCAACCGTATTGGTATGGGGAAGGTGGATCGTTATCACCGGACGAGTTTGGCGCTCGGGCCGCTCAAGCGCTGCAAGACAAGATCGCGGAACTCGGCGAACACAACGTAGCCGCGTTCATTGCCGAACCGATCCAGGGCGCCGGTGGCGTTATCGTGCCACCCGACAGCTATTGGCCGGCCATCAAAGACATCTGCCGACGCCACGAGATCCTGTTGGTGGCGGACGAAGTCATCTGCGGCTTCGGCCGCACCGGCAAGTGGTTCGGCAGCGATTACTTCGATCTGCAGCCGGACTTAATGCCGATCGCCAAAGGATTGTCATCGGGCTACTTGCCGATCGGCGGAGTCATGGTGTCGGAACGGGTGTCGCGCACGCTTACCGAAGAAGGCGGTGAATTCGCCCACGGATTTACCTACTCTGGACATCCGGCGGCCTGCGCTGTGGCCGTGGCGAACATCAAGATCCTGCGGGACGAAAACATCATCGAGCGGGTCGATACCGACACGGGACCGTATCTGCAAAGTCGATGGCGCGAGCTTGCCGACCACCCGCTCGTGGGCGAAGCCCGCGGGGTGGGCTTTTTTGGCGCCTTGGAGCTGGTTGCGGATAAGAAAACCCGCACGTTTTTTGACCCAAAGGGCCGCGTCGGCGCGCTGTGCAGAGACATTAGCTTCGACATGGGCCTGGTGATGCGAGCGGTCGCGGATACGATGATTATTTCACCACCGCTGGTGGCCGATAAGGCACATATCGATGAGTTGTTGGAGATCGCCAGATCGGCTTTGGATGAGACTGCCAAAAAGATGAATCTCTAGCGAACCCGCGCATACCGTACTACTAACAGGCGTTGACGCGGAATCTGACGGTAACGTATTCTGCAACAAGGGAATCGCTTCTGCGTGGACCACCGCAGTCCACTGCCGGGCAGTTATCCCACCTGTTAATCGCAACATCAATCGCGCGCCGGGTTGCGCGCCATAAACTCCAGAGGATAGATGATGAACAAAGATCGACTGATTGAAGAACTCGCAACCGGCAAAATGTCGCGACGCGACTTTAACAAGTTGCTGGGCTCGGTCGGCGTTACGATGGCGACGTTTCCGGTAATGTCCCGTGTTGCCAATGCGGCCACCGAAGATCATCCCATGGTTTTTACATGGGAAGGCTTTGAAGAACCGGATCTACACAAACCCTATACGGCAAAGTACGGCGAATCACCGAATTTCACCTTTTTCGGAGACGAAGAAGAGGCATTCGCGAAAATGCGCGCGG
>JAOTWM010000318.1 GCA_029862885.1 Gammaproteobacteria bacterium | reverse complement strand
GAAGCGAATGCCGCCGTCGCCGAGACCGAACACTTCGCACTGATCAGGGAGAAAATGGGTGCTGACGTCCATCTATTGGATGAGGTGCTAAACCGGCCTCCTGCAAATGACATTCCGCCGAATATGTCGATGCCACATCTCGAAATCGTGCGCGCAGAGCGGCCTGATCTTGCCGCTCAGTGGGAAGAGTCGATTAAGGAGGCGGAGGCCGTAAAACAGGAAATGGCCGATATGGATGCGGAGGTAGCAGCTGTTGAAGAGTCCATGCGGGAAGAACCGGCACTAACACGCGAGACGGTTATCGCAGCTGCGAAATCCAAACAGGATCTATGTAACTCTGATCTTTCCAACCTCGATCTCTCGGGCCTGGACTTGACCGGCATGAATCTCGCTGGTGTCCGTTTCACGGAAACGAGCCTTTCTGGTTCGAATTTGGCTGGCGCGAAACTTACGGGAGCGAGTTTCCGGATGGCCGATTTGTCGGCCGTCAATCTAACCGGCGCAATATTAGATGATACTGATTTTGGCGGAACCAAATGCGCCGGCGCTATCTTTACCGGTGTATCTATCGACGGAGCCGATTTTTCCAAATTGACACTAAAGGGAGCTGACTTTTCTCACGCAGGGGGTGAGTACGCGGACTTTTCAGATTCTGACTTAACGGCGTCAGTGTTTACTTGTGCAAATTTGCCGCGTAGTGATTTCGATGGGTGTAAGCTGGCCGGAGCCGACTTCCGGAAGGCCGAGATACCGCACGCGGACTTCGCGCACGTCCAGGCTCAAGGCATCAACATGGCAGACGCGAACGTCACGGGCCTGCGCTCAGGAGAGAAATCCGATTTCACCGGAGCCAACTTCGAGCAAGTGCAGGGCGCCGGTGCGCAGTGGGAAGACTGCGTTCTGAATTGCGTCAAGTACACGCGAGCCGACTTAACGGGTGCAATGTTTGAAGAAGCATCGTTGGAGGAGGCGATGTTTGATCGGGCCATCGCCGTGGACGTAATTTTTGACGATGCCAACCTGCGTGGGGCGGTTCTGACCAATGCGAATTTGTTGCGAGCTTCCTTTGAGCGAGCCGACTTGACTCAGACCAATTGCGCCGGATCAAATCTTTACGAAGCCGGCTTTCTGGATACAGTGCTCGATAAGGCTGATTTCCGCGGCGCCAACCTTAAACAGACTTTGTTGTTGTAGTCATGGAAGAAATACAGGTTGCCGTGCTCACACGCGACGAAGTGCTGGCCCGCATGCAGGCCCGCGTGGCACTCTCCAATGTGTTGTTGCAGGACATGAATCTACAGGGACTAGATCTGCGCAATATGGATATGCGGGGCGCCACCCTCCAGCGAGTCGATCTGTCGCTGGCTGACTTATCAGGCTCCGACTTGTCGAATACGAATATTGCCCTGTCGACTCTGACGAACGTCAAAGCCCGCAGTACAAACCTGCAGCAGGCAGCGATCTCGGAGTGTGAAGCGCAGGAGGCCGAGTTCAGTGAGTGTGATCTACGCGGATGCTCGATCTTGAACACAGCACTCGTAGACACACGTTGGACGGGCAGTAATCTCGAAACGAGTGTCTTCCTGCAATGTGCCCTGAACAAAACGTCGTTTGTCGACGCCAGATTAGTCGATGCGTGGCTAGCGGAGTGCCAACTGGCGGATGCAGACTTTACTCAAGCGGATTTGACGGATGCTGCGATCATGACCTGCGACCTCAGCAGGGCGCGATTTCATGACAGTCTCCTCGAACGCACGATCTTTAACGAATCACGACTGCCGGGAGCCGAGCTTGGCGCAGCGCGAGTTGAACGGACCGACTTAAGCAATGCAATTTTGTGCGGTATCGCATCGCTTCCTGAGGACTGCAGCCGGATCGATTTCAGCGAATCCGATTTGTTGGAGGTCGACTTATCAGGTAAGACGCTCAAGAATGCCAATTTAATGAACACGCGGCTTGATCGCGCGGTGTTGAGCAACTGCCAGCTACAGGATGCCAATTTCATAGACGCCGCATTGATGTCGTCAAATCTATCTGGTGCCGATCTCACAGGAGCTGTCCTCGGGCGCGCCGATCTCACCGGTGCAAACCTGGAGAATGCTACGCTACACAAAGCCGATCTTAATGAAGCAAACATTCGCGACGTAAATTTTACCAAAGCGGTATTGACCGGGGCCGATCTGCGCGATGCCGTTTTCAATCCCACTTCGCTCCGCGACGCTGATATCTGCGGTGCGCGGTTCCGAAAAAACGATTTTTCCCGGGCAGACTTAGCAGGCCGCGATCTTACTGGTTGTGTCTTCCAAGAATGTAACCTCAGTCATGCGCTTCTAGCGGAGGCAAATCTGTCGGATGCTGAGTTCATCGATTCAACGCTAGAAGGTGCTGATCTCAAAAAGACCCTGCAACAGGACACGATGTATGAAAGGGTGAATTTGAATCGGGCGGACGTATCGGAGGCTCAGATCAACAGTGCGGAATTCGACTCGGTCGAATTGCTTCAAACCAAATTTGTACGAAGCAAGATAGTACGCGCTGATTTGCCTAAGCAAGACCTTTCTAATCTGGTCATACAGGAAAGTCGTTTCGAAGCGTGTGATTTCAATGGCAGCAAGTTCGCAGGGATGAACCTCTCAAACTGCGACTTTACAGATTCGGATTTCTCGGGCGCTGATCTGAGCAATGTCGATTTTTCAGGATCGATCCTCAAGGGTTGTGATTTCGCCGGCGCTGTATTAACAGCAGCAATACTTGTTAAAGTTAATGCGTTGAACGCAGACTTCACGGAAGCCGATTTGCAAGGAGCTGTCTTAGAAGATGCTGTTATAAACCAATCGGCGTTTGATCGATCGATATTAACCGGGGCGAATTTTTCACGTGCGGAGGTTGCCGAAAGCACATTTCCGAATGCGTCGGCGGACATGGTGAATTTTACAGCCGCGAAGCTTACGTACTCCGATCTATCTTACGCGAGCGTGAGAAAGGCAAACTTCCGTGATGCCGATCTGTTTGGTGCAAATCTCCACGCGATCAAAGGCGATGAGGCGATATGGGATCGTGCCAATATGCGGCAAGTTGGAGGCACGGATAAAGATCGATTGTATGCCGAGACCTGGAACCCGCCATCTTAATTTGTGAGGGATGAAAACCATGAATGTGGCAATAGTGAATGCAAAGAGAACTGATAGTGTTAAAGCGACCACTCGCAAAGAGGAGCGGCTCGAATCGACCGATTATATCGGACCTGGCCGAGTATTAGAGGTTCGTGGCAAACAAGCGCTAATATCCGCGGCCGATCATAAGGCATGGGCACTGATGGCCCTGGGATACGATTACGAGCCAAACGTCGGAGATGTTCTACTTGTGATCGGAAAGCAGCAATCTTGGTATGTAATAGGCGTTATTGAGGGGTCCGGTGAATTAAAATGGACAGTTCCGCACGATCTCGAAATCAACGCACCTCGCGGTGAAATTCGTCTATCCGCGGCGCAAGGAATCTCTTTGCGGACGCCAAACCTCGATCTAGTGTCGAAGAAGCTTCGTGTTGTCGCCTCCTCGCTAATCGAACGATTTGTTAACGTTCAGCGTACGATTTCGGATGCCTTGGACGTGCATGCGGGACGCGTCCGTGTCAATGTCGAACGAGCGCATCGCATAACCGCGGGTCGAATCCTGCATCGGGCAGAGGGTGACGTTAAATTGAATGGGCGCAAAATCCATTTGGGGTGACAATTCATAATTGTGGGCAGGAGGTGAGTTCAAATGATGCCAGCATCCACTAACGGCGGCGGGAGTTGCGCGACGACGGGCCCTACCGATGTATGTAAAACGCCGACTCCAGGCGGACCGGTGCCAATGCCGTACCCGAATCTCGCGCAAAACACTCAGGTTCAAGGCTCCTCGGCGTCGAAGCGAGTGAAAATTATTAACAAGAAAGGCGTCGTTGTCGGGACTAATATCAGCATGTCTGCCGGCGACGAACCAGGATCAGCCGGCGGAGGTGTTGTCTCGAACAAGATCAAGGGGAAGTGTACGTTTAAGACCGGAAGTTCAAAGGTAAAATTTGAGGGAAAGAAAGCTTGTTATCATGGATCGATGACAGGCATGAACGGAACGCCCAACAACACGGTTGGGGCGCAAGTGGCGCCGAGTCAGACTAAAGTTAAAGTCATGCCGTAAATCGGGGCCGTCATACCGAAGACAAATTCGAAAAAAGTAAGAAAAAGGACATCCATAATTTGACGTACGACCGGCAAAAGTAGACGCACAAGTCACGGACGCACTTGCAAGAGAATTAAGGGGTCAGTACCCAATGGCACTTACTTAAGCTCGTTATAGGTAAGGAATGGATGGTGCGAGGCTGTCAGGGTGCTAGGCTATGGTTGTCGAAAACACAGCTTAAGGCGCACGCAATGACAGCCTCTATTTATGGTACCCAGTCGTTTAGATCACATCAACACCCACCGATAGCGCATCATCGACATCGGCTTGATGCGCTGGGTTTTTTCAATCAATTGACTTCGGATCTGTTGTTCGATGAGGTAGAGAGTTTGCTGCCCGCTCATCGAGAACGATTGTTTCCGCCGACCGAGACGCTGTCGCTGTTTTTGTCTCAGGCGATCAGTGAAGACCGTTCTTGTCAGAACGCGGTGAATCAAGCGGCGATGACCCGACTGGTGGGTGGATTACCTGTCTGTAGTACGGCAACGGGAGGTTATTGTCGGGCCCGGCAACGATTGCCCTTGGAAATGGTGCGCCAGTTAACGCGTTATACGGGGCAGTTAATTGAGGGCCAAGTGAAGGACGAATGGCGGTGGCAGGGCCGTCCGGTAAAGATTGTCGATGGCACCTCGGTGTCGCTGCCCGACACGCCCGCCAACCAATATCGGTATCCGCAGATCACCAATCAGAAGCCCGGATTGGGTTTTCCGATCTGCCAGATGGTGGGGGTGACGTGTTTATCCAGTGGCGCGTTGTTGGACGCGGCATTGTGTCGTATCGGAGGTAAGGGAAATGATGAACAAACGCTGCTTCGCCGACTGTTAGAGTCATTTAAAACCAATGACTTAGTGCTGGCTGATGCGTTTTACGCCACCTATTATTTAATCGCTGAGCTGCAACAACGAGGCATTGACGCTGTCTTTGAACAACACGGTTCACGCCGGCGCAGTACGGATTTTCGACGCGGGAAACGGCTCGGCAGCAAAGATCATCTCATCACTTTAAATCGCCCGAAATACCCTCCGGCCTGGATGAGTCGCGCCCAGCTCGAAGCACTGCCACCGACTCTCACCGTCAGAGAACTCCGCACCGACGGTAAGATCTTGGTGACGACGTTGTGTGGTCCACTCACCGCATCGAAAAACGCCCTGAAACGCCTTTACCAGAGCCGCTGGAATATCGAACTGGATATTCGACATATCAAATCCACCATGGGCATGGACGTACTCAGTTGTCAGACCCCTGATATGGCTGAGAAGGAAACTTGGATCTATCTATTGGCTTACAATCTCATTCGTCTCATCATGATTCAATCCGCTTTGCTGTGCGATATCATACCTCGACAACTGAGCTTCAAACACACCATCCAGTTATGGTTGATCTATCATCGACAAGTGATCGTCAGTGGTATTGATGTGAACTTGTCTAACGAGTTCCTTATTCTCGTGGGCCAAAAACAAGTCGGTCACCGGCCATGTCGCGTCGAACCCAGAACTCTAAAACGAAGACGTAAACCCTATTCCATGCTCAACAAACCCAGGCATATTCTAAAACATGAGATTCAACAAAAATGGAACTGAGTCGGCTTAAGTAAGTGCCATTAGGGTCAGTACCCTTAAACGGAAAGTTGTACTAGAATTCTTCTTTGGCAATCAGAACAAGGAGGTTCTCATGCCCCGCAAACCCCGCTTTTATTTGCCGGGAATTCCGGCTCACGTCATTCAGCGCGGAAAT
>JAOTWM010000010.1 GCA_029862885.1 Gammaproteobacteria bacterium | reverse complement strand
CGTCATACCAACCGGAGGTTCCAATGCGGTCGGTGCACTGGGGTACGTCGATTGTGTCGGCGAATTAGTCGACCAAGCTCACTCGGAGAATCTCGCGATCGATGCATTGGTCGTGGCCAGCGGCAGCGGTGGCACCCAGGCGGGATTGGTGGTGGGACGCACCGTGTACGCTGCGGATTTCGCTATCGTCGGTATCAGCGATGGAGAACCCCGTGCCGAACTCGAATCCACGGTCCGCAGGGTGGCGGGTGCAGTTGGAAGTTTGCTGGATGTAACGCCGCACTGGGAGCGTGTCGAGATATTGGATCAATACATCGGCCCCGGATACGGGTTGCCGAGCGACGCGATGCTGGAAGCCGTGACGCTGGTGGCGCGCACCGAGGGTTTACTGTTAGATCCCGTTTATACCGGCAAGGCGATGGCCGGACTCATCGATCTGGTCCGCAGCAGCCGATTTGGAGACGATCAAACAGTGGTGTTTCTGCACACGGGCGGTAGTGCCGCGCTGAGTGCTTATCCGGACTTATTTACAGCAGATTCGTAACCCGTAGTGTGGTCATGAAGATCGTCATTGACGGTAGCCCGCATCGTCACGATCCAGGATACGCAGTAGCGCACTCCACTCGCGTTCGTTGCCGATCGTTTCCGAGCAGCTATGCGCAAACTGTTGAGCGGCGTGCTCACAGACTTCGTCCGATGGCAGTACGAGTTCACCCATAGCCTGGGCGGCGAGTTGAATTTCGCACGCGCGGTTCAGATAAAACATCAAAGAGAACGCGGAGGCAACGGATCTGCCCGCCGTGAGCAAGCCATGATTGCGCAATATCATTACGTCGTGGCCGCCTAAGTCCGCGACCAGGCGCTCACGTTCGTCGAGTTCCAACGATATGCCTTCGTAATCGTGATACGCCACGCGATTGTAAAATTGCATCGAGATTTGATTCACCGGCAGCAGGCCCGTCCGGCAGGCTGCTACCGCCATGCCGGCCTTGGTGTGGGTATGTACTACGCACTCGACATCTGAACGCGCGGCATGAACGGCGCTATGAATCACAAATCCTGCGCGATTGACGTCATTCTTGGGCCCATCCAGAATATTGCCGTCCAGGTCGATCTTAACCAACGACGACGCCGTGATTTCATCGAATAACCAGCCGTATGGATTGATCAAAAACTGCTCATGGGTACCCGGAACGCGAGCTGAAATGTGGGTATAGATCAGATCGGTCATCCCGAATTTAGCCAACAAGCGATAGGCCGCCGCCAGATCTATGCGGATCGCGTGTTCGGCGTCGCTAATATTAGTGACGGCGGATTTCGTAGATTTGATAGCGCTCATGCTAATGGCTCCGATCGGGATGACCAGTATTGTACACTTGAGGAACGTCTGCAAAAGTCACGAACGATCAATTTGGGTCCAAAATAATCAATCTCCGCGCCTTGATTTTGATCATTTTGGCTCCCAACTTGATTCGTCCAGACTTAGGCAGAGGTTCCTTGAATACTGCATCGCCAATAACCGGGATTGCCTACGTGATGAGGAATACGGGCCCCGATCAAGTTTATGGTTGCGGCGCGACTGTAGGTCGTCCGTCGTTTATCCACCGTCTAATTCCGCGTTCCACGTTGTGCACCTTAGTGTAGCCGAGCTGCTCGTCGAGAAATCGACTGATCAAGTTGGTGCGGCCTCCAACTTCGCAAATTAGTATAAGCGGTTCGTCGGTACTGGCGACTAGTCGTAATTGCTGCAACCATTTGTCCACATCATAGCTGCCGTCGGCATCGAAAAAGGTCAGCAGATGACTGCCCTCAATAACTCCGGTTTGTTGCCATTCTGGAGGGGTACGTACATCGATGATGGGGACGCCCTGATCCAGTAATTCCTGGGTACGGTCATTCCCTATATCGATAACATCGGCAAACAGATTAGCGCTATTCATTATAATCACAGCAAGTAGAAGCACCTTGGTGTACAACACCAATTTGCGGCGATTCACATTCACGATTTCCCGGCCGATCATATTGGCTCTCTCAGATAACGGCGTAGATAGGTGCGCATACTAATAGTCCGGCAACGAAAATCGGAACAAGTTCCCAGCGCAGGTTGGCAACGCATGATTTTCTACTGCCGCAATCCGTAACCGCTATTCAGGAGGCGCAAACACAGGTAGAACAGTACCGCAATAAACGTGCAAATCATCGAATAAGAAATCCATAGATCGATGTCCGACACGCCGAGGAATCCGAATCGAAATGCATTGATCATGTACAAAATTGGATTGAACAGAGAGATATTTTGCCAGAATTCGGGGAGCAGTTTAATGGAGTAGAAGATCCCACCGAGATAGGTCAGAGGCGTGAGTATAAATGTCGGAACGATAGACACATCATCAAAATTACGAGCGAAAATGGCATTGATAAAACCACCTAATGAGAACAACACTGCGGTCAGTACTACTATAGATATTAAAACCGGTAGATTATGAATCTGCAAATCGCTAAAAAACAGCGATACAAATGTCACAATTGTACCCACGATCATTCCGCGCACTACGCCACCGGTAACATAACCCAACAAAATCAAGTAGTTTGGTGTCGGAGAAATCAATAACTCCTCGATGAAACGCTGGAACTTTGCGCCGAAAAATGATGACACAACATTGGCATAGGAATTGGTAATGACCGCCATAAGTATGAGTCCTGGAACAATAAAATCCATATAGCGGTAGCCATCCATCTCGCCGATGCGAGGACCGATCAGATTGCCGAAAATTACAAAATACAGTGATGTTGTAATTACCGGGGGCAAAAGCGTTTGCATCCAAATTCGTGCGAACCGCGTAATTTCTTTCACCACAATGGTGCTAAACGCTATATATTTTTCGCGCCAGGTCATCGCTTGTTCTCGGCGCCACCACCGGTTCCGTTCACCAAGCCTATAAATAGCTGTTCCAATCGATTGGCTTTGTTACGCATACTTTTGACCTTGATGCCGTGTGCCGAGAGATCGGCGAATACATCGTTAATATTGCGATCTTTTGTAACGTCGATTTCCAGTGTCGTTCTATCGATGCGAGCCACGCGTTGTTCCAGCACCGGCAGTGTGTCTACCGCTTCAATGAGATCAAGCACGAAAGTCTCCGTATTTAGCTGTGCCAGTAGCGCTTTCATATTGGTGTTTTCCACGAGCTGGCCGTGGTCGATAATGGCGATGTTTCGGCACAGACTTTCCGCTTCTTCCAAGTAATGCGTAGTGAGTATGATGGTGGTGCCGGCGGCGTTTATGGCGCGTAGAAATTCCCACATCGAGCGCCGAATTTCGATATCGACGCCGGCTGTGGGCTCGTCCAGGATCAGTAGTTTGGGTTCGTGCACCAGCGCCCGGGCTATCATCAATCGACGCTTCATGCCGCCGGAAAGTGTACGTGCCCGTTCATTGCGTTTTTCCCATAATCCCAACTGCCGTAGATAACGTTCCGCGGCATTTCGAGCGAGGCGACGTGGGATACCATAATAGCCCGCTTGATTTACGACAATCTGCTGGGGTGTTTCAAACAAGTTGAAATTGATCTCCTGAGGAACCAGACCGATTAACGACTTCGCCGCAGGAAAATCAACATCCACATCGATCCCGAACACCCACACCCGACCGTCGGTTTTCGTGATCAGCGAGCTGATGATGCCGATCGCCGTGGATTTGCCGGCGCCATTGGGTCCGAGCAAAGCGAAAAAATCGCCTTCAGCGACGTCAAGATCAATGCCGCGTAAGGCCGTTAGGCCGTTGCCGTAGGTTTTCGCAAGCCGGCGAGTAGTGAGTGCGTTGGTCATTGCTGGCTGAATTCTAGAAATCGATTCCCTGACCCAAGCAGGTCGATGGTTCACGAATTCGTGCGGTGCCTACAACTGAATTCAAAGCGGCCAGACCAGCAGAATCATCGGTACGCCCAGTAACACAATCAACACTTCAAGCGGTAGACCCATGCGCCAATAATCGGTGAATTGGTATCCGCCTGGACCCATCACCAGAGTATTCGATTGATGGCCAATCGGAGTCAGGAACGCACAGGAGGCACCTACCGCGACGGCCATTAGAAACGGGTCGATGTTGACACCGAGACTATTGGCCACACCCACAGAAATAGGTGCCATGACTAACGCGGTGGCGGCATTATTAATAATATCCGACAAGAACATCGTCACCACCAGGATCAGAGTTAATACAGCCCATACCGGGACGCCACCGGTCAGACTGACAATGCTCTGCGCGACCAATTCTGTCGAACCCGTGGACTCGAGTGCGCGCCCTACGGGAATCATCCCGCCCAGCAGTACGATGACGGGCCAATCGATATTTTTGTAGACATCGCGCAGCGGCAGAATGTTGGTGACGATATAGACCAGAATCGCGCCGATAAACGCGACCGTGAGAGGTACTAATCCGGCAACGCCCAGGCCGATCGCCACCGCGAAGATCAATACCGCGGCACCGACCCGCTGTGGTTTGCCGAGACGCAAATCGCGCCGTGCGAGTGGTAGCAATGTCAGATTGTTAAACACTTCATCCATCGTTTCGACGCTGCCTTCGAGCAGCAAAATATCGCCGGCCTTAAAAATTTGGCGGCGCAAGCGCTTGCGCACCGTCTTGCCCTGGCGAGCGAGCGCAACTAACGCGACGCTGCGTTGAGTGCGACGCCGCAGATACGCGACATCGCGTCCTTCGAGTGGCGATCCGGGGGCGATCACACCCTCAACCAATGTGAGGTTGTCTTGATTGAGTCGTTCGAATGCCTTTGTGGCACTGGTGACGAGATCCAAACCCTCGGTCTCCAACACCGGGTCAAGTCCCGCCGGATCGGCGCGCAGGATCAGAATGTCGTCGCCGGCCAGCACGTGGCCGGGTGCGATCGGTTCGGCACGCCCGTGGCCACGAGCGAGCCCGATCACGTCGATTTCGTTGCTGCTAAAAACGGCAACGTCTTGCAGCAATTCGCCCACCAACGGACTGTCTTTAGCGACCTTAATTTCGGTGATGTAACCTTCGATCTCGAACAGTTGCTGAGGAGCATTGCGCGATAAGCGTTCCTTCGGGATAAGCCGCCAGCCAATCACCGCGACGAATATGACCCCCAGTAGTGCGACCGGTAGGCCCACGCCGGAGAAATCGAACATCGAGAAGGCCGGTTGACCCAGTTCTTCGCGATAGGTGGCGATGATGATGTTGGGTGGAGTGCCGATCAGCGTCGTCATACCGCCGAGGATGCTGCCGAACGCCAGCGGCATAAGCAGCATCGCCGGCGAGCGTTTGTGTTCCGCGGCTGTCGCGAGTGCTACGGGTAGCATCAACGCTAACGCTCCAACGTTATTCATGAATGCCGAAGCCACCGTCACCACCGCGGTAAGTGCTGCGATATGGACGATTGGTTGTGCCGTATACGGCAACAGTTTCTCAGCCACAAGGTCCACGACGCCGGAGTTATTTAGCGCCTGACTGATTACCAACACGCTCGCAACGGTGACAACGGCCGGATGCCCAAAGCCGCTGAACGCGTCAGCGGGATCGACCAGTCCAGTCACCACTACCGCGACCAAAGCGATGGCCGCCACCATGTCGTGGCGAAACCGCCCCCACGCAAACAGTACAAGCGCGAGCCCCAGAATTAGAAAGATCGTCAGTTGGTCGCTAGACATCGCGTTGTGGAATACCGTGTCGAGTTATTGCTTCATCACGCATTTGTTATACAAGTCATTGAGACGATTATCGGGATCGTATTTTGCCTTCAGCGCGCGATATACGGGTTCGTTGTAGTGCCGCCAGAACTGCTCCTCGCTGTAATAGCTATCCGAATATAACGATTTGATGCCGCCTAGTTCGGTAGTCATGTGTTCAATTTTCTTATTTCGATAGCCCGGTGGGTGTGGCTCACGGCTTTTGACGCCGTCCCAGAATCCGAAATTGATATAGGTCGTGTCGGGATGCATCGGATAGATCGGGTAGCGAGCCGATCTATTGTAAGCTCTAATCGGGCATATCCAGATTGGTGTAATGCCAACTTCCCGATGCAAAAACGCGAGGAAGGTCGCGGCGTTATCGACTGGGATGTCGATATCCTGGATAACCGTCTCCGGATAGTAGCCTGCGATGCGGTTCAACGTCCCGGTAATGTTCCATTTGAAGTTCCAGCGCATCACCTTGGCGTAAGTGATGGAGCCCAAGCGTTTCCGGCCCATCAGGATGCGCGCAACGGGATTTTGCATATGCAAATTTTTGGAACACCAAAACCAGTCCGTATCCCAACGCCAAAGATAGTCATATGCGCTCAAATAATCCGTGGATTTTTCACGGATCGACCGATAGTAAATATTGAGATACGTATAATCACTCGTAAACGGTGCGGAATCGACGAAGCGACCGGTAGTGATGTAGTGTTCATCGATTGCAAACACAGAACCGTCAACGAAATCGATATCCGAGTCGCATCGCTCGGTGATAACCTCGAAGTAGCGAGACGGATTATCGATTCTCTGGTGTTTCAACTCGACGAAACTACGGGTCGGGATCGTTTTGGTTTTGAGTCGCAGTGCGTATCCCAATGTGCCGTAGGAATTTGGGAGCCCGAAAAACAAATCACTGAATTCGTTGCTCGGGGTGCAAGTGAGCACTCGGCCGTCGCCGGTCAGCACATCCATTTCCAATACGGTTTCGTGCGGAAGACCGTAGCGAAACGAGGACGATTCGATACCGACCCCCGAAACGGCCCCGCCAATGGTGATGGATTTTAGTTGCGGAACTACGGCGGGCATCGCATTTTCGGCGAGTGTTGCCTCCGACAATGCGACGTAAGGGGTCATGCCTTCGACCTCGGCCCACTGTTGTTCGCTATTGACCTCGATAACATTATTAAAATCGGACACATCGAGACGTCCCCCAGTCGAGTCGGTACGCTGTCGAAACAGATTCGATGTCGATTTGCCGAGGCGCACTCTGCCGTTTCCGAGTCGCCGAAACTCGTCTCGAACGCGTTGAATTTTGTGTTGATAAGAAGGCAAAGGTCAGAGCTTGACTTGGATGTCGAATCGCGTACTGCCGGCAAAGGCCAATATTCTGGGTTGGGCCATAGTGGTCCGTGTGGTGAAATAGGGCACAGAGTGGAGTCGTTGTTATCTAAGATAGGGCGTGCTGAGTCAACCGATATCGACCCGGCAGCGGAGGGGGCGTTGGAAGTTTTTGCGGAATCTGCCTGCGATTCGGGCCGGAAAACCGGTAGAATCGGTGTATCGAAAGACCGAACTATCCGTGATACTTGCAATGCGAATGCGATCCGATGAGTTCCTAGGCTGGCAGAATAAGGCCATTACGCTGCTGGGAATGTCCGGCGTGGGTAAATCCACGCTCGCCGTCAAACTCAGGAGATACGGATGGTTTCACTATTCCGTTGATTATCGCATTGGCACTCGCTACCTGGAGGAGCCGATCCTCGACAACATTAAAAGAAAAGCCATGCAGGTCGGGTTTCTACGGGAACTGCTGCGCAACGGCTCCATTTATATCGGCAGCAATATCACCGCCCAAAATCTCGAGCCGGTGTCCACCTTTCTCGGAAAAGTCGGAAATCCCGCCCTGGATGGGTTACCGCTCGACGAATTCAAAAAACGCCAGCGCCTGCATCGAGAAGCGGAAATTCGGGCGATGCGAGACGTCCATGAGTTTATCGACAAGGCCCACGAGTTGTTCGGTTATGCGCATTTTGTCAATGACGCAGGGGGCAGTTTGTGCGAACTCGACGACCCGCAAGCTTTGGCTGACCTCGCCGAAAATACACTCATTCTCTACATTCGCGGTGAGAAGGCGACGGAGCAGGAGTTGATCCGGCGTAACCAAGAAAACCCGAAACCGATTTACTATCAGGAAGCTTTTTTTGACCATGAAATCGATAATTATCTCGCGATCAATGGACTCACCGACAGCAGCAAAATTAACCCGGATGACTTTGTGCGCTGGATTTTTCCTCGCCTCATCGAACACCGTAAACCGCGCTATGAGCAAATCGCTAACGACTTCGGCTACACGGTAGCCGCGGCGGATGTCGAAAAAATTTCGTGTGAACAAGATTTTGTGAGTTTGGTGGCAGCGACGCTCGAAAGCACTCAAGAGGCAGTCGCCTAGTCCGCTCATGCCGCTCGTCGCTCACTCTGAATTGCCGACCTTCAAGCGCCTGCGTGACAGCGGCCAGGAAGTCCTGGATTTGGACCGGGCCTCGCACCAGGACATACGCGAGTTGCATATCGGTTTTCTGAACATGATGCCGGACGCGGCGCTGACCGCCACCGAACGGCAATTTATGCGATTGGTTGGCGCCAGTAACCGCATTGCCCAGTTATACGTACATCCGTTTACCATCGAAGGCATCGATCGGGTGGGCGCAGCCAGGAGCCATGTCGACTTGTACTATGAAGACTGGCATGAACTGCAACACAATGGTTTGGATGCGCTCATTATTACCGGCGCCAATGTTACCGAGGCCGATATAACCCGCGAGGGATTTTGGGATCCGCTGGTGTCAGTCGCCGACTGGGCGAGCAAGAATATCTGCTCGGTGCTGTGTTCGTGCCTGGCTAGTCACGCGTTTTTTAGGCATTTTCATGGCGTTACCCGAACTCATCTCGATGCTAAGCGGTGGGGGGTTTACTCGCATCGGGTTGTTGAATCGGCACATCCGTTGACCGCGACAATCAATACTCGTTTCGATGCCCCGCATTCCCGGTTCAACGACGTACCGCGGTCGCAACTTGAGGCGGTGGGGATAAAGGTTTTGGCGGAAAGCGAAGAAGCCGGCGTGCATCTGGCGGTGAGCGCCGATGGGTTTCGATGGGTGTATTTTCAAGGCCACCCCGAATATGACATCAATAGTTTGTTGAAAGAATACAAGCGGGAGGTTGGGCGTTACATTCGTGGCGAGCTTGATGACTATCCGCCTTATCCCGACCACTATTTTGGTGCGGATGCCGTCGCCCGGCTCGAAAAATATAAATCCGCCGTAATCACCGCACTCGACGCCGGACGACCGGTCCCCGATCTGCCCGAGGCAGAGCTGATGCCCCTGCTGGATAATTCCTGGACGGATACCGGCAAGGCAATTTTTAACAATTGGCTCGGATTGGTATATCAGCTCATGCATCGCGACCGGGGTAAATTGTTTATGCCGGGCGTTAACCCCGAAGACCCGTTAGGCATCAATCAATCACCGCCATTAAAGAGTGCGACCGTTGCGTGAGAGGTCGCAGTTCTGGATTTCAAAAATTGGCCGTGCGGTGACGGGTTTGCGATGCAAACAGTGAGCGCGATGGATCAATCCGCCTTGACGGCAAAAGAGACCGATCTCACGGCGCGGCTCGCGGAATTTACCGCGCAAAACTTGAATTTGGATATGACACGGGGTAAGCCCTGCACCGCGCAGCTAGACCTGTCGTTGAGTTTATTGAGTGCGCCGGGACGGCATTTTAATGCCGCGGACGGTAGCGACTGCCGTAATTACGGCGGGCTAGACGGGTTGCCCGAAATGAAGGCGTTGTTTGCGGAACTTCTTGATACGGCCGCCGAGCAAATAATAGTCGGCGGTAATTCGAGCTTAACGTTGATGTATGACGCGTTGGTGCGCGCAAAGTTGTTCGGTGTGCCTGACGGCGACGGGCCGTGGACGCATCAGGGCAATCTCAAATTTTTGTGCCCAAGTCCGGGGTACGATCGTCATTTCGCGATTACCGAACATCTCGGATTCGAACTTATTCCAGTCGATATGACGGCGGACGGTCCCGACATTCAGCGCATCGAGGAGCTGGTCGCGGCTGACCCCGGCATTCGCGGGATTTGGTGTGTGCCGAAGTACAGTAACCCGACGGGTGTGACTTACGCCGACGCCATTGTTAAGCGCTTGGCGGCGATGCCAACCGCCGCGCCCGATTTCCGCATTATTTGGGATAATGCGTATGCCGAACATCATCTCACGGGCGAGGCCGATGCGTTATTGAACATCTTGCCCGAATGTCAGCGCGCCGGACATGAGAATCGGGCATTGGTGTTTGCGTCCACGTCAAAAATGTCGTTTCCGGGTGCCGGCGTGGCGGTCATGGCGGCTAGCCCTGAAAATATCGCCGACGCGAAGCAACACCTGGCGATGCAGACTATTGGCCCGGATAAGCTCAATCAGCTGCGTCACCTCGAACTACTTCCGAACCTGGAGAGTGTTCGCGCCCATATGCGGCATCATGCCGAGGTCATAAAACCGAAGTTCGATGCGGTGCAGCGAATATTGCACCGCGAGTTGGACGGTACCGGTGCGGCAACCTGGACCAATCCGCGCGGTGGATACTTTGTCAGCCTCGACACCGGCGATGGATGCGCACGCAATGCGGTACGGCTCGCGGCCCAAGCCGGGGTTAAATTCACCGCCGCGGGTGCGCCGTTTCCCTATGGACGCGATCCGCGGGATCGCAATATTCGTATTGCTCCGACGTTCCCGACCCTGGAGGAAATCGAAACCGCAATGCAGGTCTTGGCGACCTGCGTATTGCTGGCGGTGGTGCGGCAAGGTCTACGGGCAGGGTGACGGCTGGCCTCCCAGAGTCATACACTAACGCGTCGCCGCCGGAACCTATAACGTGAAGTTCACAGCGATTAGGCGCGGCCCATATTACGGGGTCTGCGTCAAGGCGTTCGTGCAACCGAGTTGTTGGAACATTTCGTACAATTGCCAAGGCAGGAGAATTTCTAGTGGATACTGTTGCGAACGCAACCGAAGTCGTGGACATATCAATGCTTAAAGGCATATTTCAACTCTCGCCAGCTGACGTGGTGTCCAGACCGTTTCCGCATATCATCAAACAGGATATTTTGGAACCTGCTTTTTACCGTGAATTGAAAGCCGAATTTCCGGACGACAGTTTGTTCGATAATCGTGGAAAACGAATCGGAGCACGCACCGGGCGAGATTTCTATCGGGGAGATTCCGGATTTGACGAATTTATTGCGCGAAGTTCTGCCTGGCGACGGCTCTATACGTGCATGAATTCTCCGGCATTCTTGAAATTCACGATGGATATGTTTGGCCCGTATTTCGATGAGTTTCGATGCCGAGTGAATGCGGACAAGGCGCAGTTGGTTGCACATACCGAGGGTAGGTTTTCGGTATGGTGGAGGGCGCGAAAGGCACGCTGGTTCGGGGCCGGTGCTAAGCAGGATCCCGACAAAGTATTTGTGAGATTCGATATCGAGCAGAGCAACACTGGATACGCTAAACCCGTCCATTGTGATAATCAAAGCCGGCTGGTGTCATTCTTGGTTTACTTTTGCGACGCCGATGAGATTGGCCTGGAAGGCGGCGACCTGCGAATCCACGCACATGTCGAAGATAAACATTATTCGGACTTGGAGCGGTCCCCGAAAGAATCGGACACCAAGGTGATTCAAACGTTGCGACCACGTGATAACTTGGGGGTGTTCTTTTTGTGTTCCAATAATTCCTACCATAGCGTCACTCCAATTACCCGATCGAAAGACTACCGCCGATTTATCTATACGAACCTTTCCAGTACAGCGGAGAACATATGGTGAGCTTATGGCGGCGTTGAATGAGAAATGCGGTTGCTGGAGAGTCTAGCGGATGGGTAGACTAAAGGAGGAAGGTAGCCAAAAAATATTAATGAATCCGAATGCCAGCGCGCTTGAAAAATATAGGCTCGTCGTCGAGGGCAATCAAAGTTGGTGGTACTTCCTTAAGTTCGAAATAATTGTCAGCCTGTTTATATCTTGGCCTGGCGCAATGGGGTTATGGTTGCGCAAAACGTTTTACCCCGGGCTTTTTAGACAGTGCGGTAGTGGTGTGCTGTTTGGTCGCAATGTCGTTCTTAGGCATCCCCGCAGGATTTCGCTCGGCAATAACGTAATAATCAATGACGATGTAACCCTCGACGCCAAAGGTACGGAAGGGGAAGGGATAAGTATTGGCGACGATGTGTTTATCGGCAAGGGCACGGTGCTGTCAATGCTCGACGGCACCATAGAAATCGATGACGGAGCGAGCATCGGTTTCTACTGTAGGATCGGCAGCACCAAACACACCAAGATTGGGAAAAAGGCGCTCATTGCAGGATATGTATATATCATTGGCGCCGATCATGATAGTTCCAGAATCGATATTCCAATAATAGACCAACCGACTGTGTCGCGAGGGGGGGTAACCATCGGCGACGGTGCGTGGTTGGGAACTAAGGCCACAGTGCTGGATGGCACCTCTATTGGCCGAGACTGCATCGTTGGCGCCCACAGTCTGGTGACGACAGATATACCGGACTTTTCTGTGGCCATCGGTATTCCCGCCAAGATTACCAGAAACAGAAAAGACAGTTCTGCGCCGATTGAGTAGTTCTACTCTAGCGACTATATCGGCGAGCGGGCAGCAAGGAAACTTATCGGCGCATACCGTACACAATCACCATTGCAATTAGAAGCAACGCATGGATAACGTATAAAACTAGAGGCGTCCAAATAACGTAGTCGTTTTTGACTCGACGATCATGCCGCGTATTTTCATAAATTGTACCGCGATGGTCTGGCGGCAAAGCATCGCGATTGAGAGGTCGTCACCACCGGGGCAATACATTTGTCCGATATCGTTGTGGGTCGTCGCGCCTCGTATTCGCATGATGGCCTTCGCAACCTTAATCTAGTCGCTCAGCAAGTTGCGGCCCATACGATCGGCCAGTGGTGTAGCACCGGCGACCCGGCACAAGGTTTGTCCGGGGCGCGCCATTCGATCGCCACGGCGCGCGTATAAAATACCGCTGACTTGTGAAATGACATCGTGCCGTGCCCGCGCAGCGTCGGATTCCAGCGGGTCCACGACGATGGCGACGGTATCGCCCGCCTGCACAACATCGCCAGGGTGCCTGCAATAGGCGACGACGCCCGCACGATCCGCTTTGATGGTCTCGACCCCGGTCAGCGGAGTCGCGTCGCACAGCGGCGCCGGTAGCGGGCCGGGATCGCCGTCGATGTAGCCGCGTCGGACTAGCATCCGGTACAAGTTATCGGCATCCGCGGCAGCCATTTCGTCGCCCACATCGGTGCTCCCGCGTAGCTCGACGGTGGCCGCTAAACACGCAGGTGAAATCGGTCGGTCGGGAAACCGCTCGGCCAGCGCCCACCACGGTCCGGCGATGGCTTCGTCGAACGGGTGGCCGCCCGATTTCGTTGCCAGTAACGTCGCGCGGCTACCGAGTTGCGCGGAGAGGTCGGCGCCGTCCGGCCAGCACGGTGTGCCGAGATACACGTGCAGCACGGCTTCCCAATCGCAATGCAAATCAAGACATAAATCCGTGTCAATCGCGAGTTGCAGCAGCGAGATGCGTAGAAATTCAATGTCATTGGTGAATTTCAATGCGTTGGCAGCACGCGTCAGCTCGGCGCGAATGGCTGCAGTATTCGCGTCGGCATCATCGCCCAGTTTGTCGGCGACCCGCTCCGCCACAACGTCGGAAAGATCGGCATAGTTACGGTTAAAATTATTGCCGCTACCGACTTCAAACCGACCCAATAGTGTCCCATAGATATGTTGTGACAACCCTATCGGGTTCGCCACTGGTACCAATACGATTTCGCCGTGGATCAGCCCCGCATCGTCGGCGTCGTTGAGCAGGCCGATTAAGTGATGCAAAACGAGCATGCCCGGGATTTCATCGGCATGGAGTCCGGTTTGAAGATACGCTTTCGGCCGGGCGCCGCGCTGGCCGTAGCGGCGAACTTTTAGTTCGCGCCGCGTGCCCAGGCTCATTTCGGGAAACGTGATAGTGTCTTCGTAACGAGTCATCGCAACTAACTCGATAATTCGAGCAGCGCCAGCACGTCGTGGAGCGATGCCACTTCGCTATCAGGTGTGTGCTCATAAGTCCAGGAATGTGCGCTACGATTCATCCATGCCGACTTCATGCCGATACCTTGAGCGCCTAACACATCCTCGATAGGGTGGTCACCAATATGCAGGACGTTTTCCGGCTCCGCCTTCAGTGCTACGCATGCAGCGCGGAAGATTTCGGCACCGGGTTTGAGCGTGCCGACGCCGCGGGCATTGATCGATCCGACGAAATAGTGGTCGAGTCCAAGCCGCTTGAGATCGGCATTGCCATTCGACACTGCTACTAACGGTAGATGCGTGCTTAAGGATTGCAGTGCATCCAATACATCGGGATATAGCGTAACCCAGTGGCGCGCCTTCAGAAATTCCTCCAGTAATGCATCGGCATCGCCACCGTCGTATCCGCAATTCGCCAACAATAGTTCGAATGTTCGATGCCGAAGCGCAGTAAAATCATGGCCAATCTCCGGATGGTCCGCCATAACCCGGTCACGCAGTTGCCGTAACCGGTCGACATCATACTGCTCGCCGATTCGCGGATAGCGGGAGTGCAGGTGGTCGTGAAGATGTTGCTCGGCTTTCGCTATAACCGGGCCGATTGGCCACAAGGTGTCATCGAGGTCGAGCGTTATCGCGTGGATCGAGGGCATCACGCAATCGTTAACGCTGGAATAATGCAAACAGTGAGCCTGAAGTTGTTCCGGCGGTAATAGCTTCGCTCATAGAATATCTTGTTAGTTTGGAAAATATTGCCGGAGATTTCGCGCGCGTATTGTCGCAATGGGCGACCGCATTATCGGGCCATCATAAGCGAGTAGTGCCGTTTGGCGCCAGCAATGCCGCACGGTCCGGCAGCTACAACAGCAACTTACAAATAGACACTTTGTGGTGCTGCGCTGGGCGCATCGGCCACTCGCCTATCGATCGCGCCGCGGCCAGCCGGTACACTTGAGGTTGTCTCAAGCGCGAGTGTTGGAAACCAAATCGTGACCGTGCAGCCAAACGTCGAAGATTACCGGGTGAGCGACGAGCCGTTTTACGCCCCTCAGGGCCAAGAAATCGAGCTGTTCGAGGCCGCCTACCGCAATATCATCCCGGTGTTACTAAAAGGCCCGACCGGGTGCGGTAAGACCCGGTTCATGGAGCATATGGCCTGGCGGCTTGGCCGCCCACTGGTGACGGTGTCGTGCCACGACGATCTAACGGCCTCCGACCTCGTAGGCAGGTACTTAATCGTAGGTGGAGAAACCACATGGATCGACGGACCGCTCGCGCATGCGGTGCGCATCGGTGGCATCTGTTATCTCGACGAGGTCGTGGAAGCCCGTAAAGACACCACCGTGGTGATCCACCCGCTCGCCGACGACCGCAGAGTACTGCCGATAGACAAAACCGGTGAGTTGCTGCGCGCGGGCCCCGAGTTTTGTTTGGCAATTTCCTACAATCCCGGTTACCAGAGTGTGTTGAAGGATCTCAAGCAGAGCACCCGCCAACGGTTCGTCGGCATCGACTTCCATTACCCGGTTCCTTCGGTCGAAGCGGGGATCGTGAGTCGCGAATCGGGCGTGGACGAATCGACGGCGGCCGCACTCGTGAAGTTTGCCGGCATGACCCGCAATTTGAAGGGCAACGGCTTGGAAGAGGGCGCCAGCACGCGGCTGATCGTGCACGCCGCCAAGCTCATGGTGTCCGGCGTCGATGCGGCTACCGCTTGTCGTGGAGCGATCGCGGAGGCGCTGACCGATGACCCAGAAATGTTGGCGGCCGTCAACGAGTTACACGCCTCGGTGTTCTAAGTTAAATGCTTCACAATAACGAAAGTTCTTATGGCAACCATGCGCAGAAAGGCGTCCGGATAGTGCGCCTACGCTGGAATACATGCATAGCAGACGAATAGGGACCACGATAATCTATACTAACGGTGGTTAGATCGTAGTGATCGATGCAGCGGGGCGCGAACACGTTTTCACGTCGTTGTTTGCGGAAATCGGATGCCTCCGCGGCGATTGGATCGGGGGTTCTTTGCATTGCCGTGATAACTTAAGGTGCCGGACACAAAATGTACGAAAAATTCTTTGGGTTTAGGGAGAAACCATTTTCGCTGATACCCGACGCAAGTTTTCTGTATTTCGGAAAACAACACGGCTCGGCGGTGACGATGCTGGAATACGGTCTGGCAAACGAGTCCGGCATCACGGTGATCACCGGAGAAGTGGGGTGCGGAAAAACGACGTTGATTCGACACATGCTCGAGCACGCCGATCCGAGCAATACCATTGGCCTGATTAGCAATACGCACCCGTCTTTTGGAGAATTGATGAAGTGGGTGTTGCTGGCATTCAACCTAGAACACCGTGATAAAGACAGCGTTGAGTCGTATCAAGTACTCACCGAATTCTTGATCGATGAGTACGCACAAAGTCGGCGTGCGATCCTCGTCGTCGATGAGGCCCAAAACCTGGGGCCTGAGAGCATCGAAGAACTGCGCATGCTCACCAACATTAACGCTGACAAACACATGGTGTTGCAGCTCATTCTGATTGGCCAGCCAGAACTTCGAGAAACCTTACGCCAGCCGGACCTCAAACAGTTTGTGCAACGCGTAGCGGCGGATTATCACATTGAGCCATTGGATGAAGACGATGCCAGTAAATATATCAGCCACCGGATTAAGGTTGCCGGAGGGGATCCGAATATTTTCGAAAGCCAAAGTCTGCCATTTATATTTCGTTACAGCGGTGGAATTCCCCGTTATATCAACTTACTTTGCGACATGGCGCTTGTGTATGCCTACGGGTCCGAACAACGGTCTGTCAGTGCGGAAATCGTTATTAAGGTTGCGCAAGATAAGGCAATCGGTGGTTTGTTTGAATTGGCGAATGTTGACGATTTAATGAAGGCAATGAAAGTGGGCGATCAACCGGTGCACAAACAGGTACTCGACCAACAGCCGCTTGACCAACAAGAATCATCGGCATCGACCGGCGACAAACAACGGACCAAACCAGCAACACCGTCGGCAACCGATGCAATTAGAGACACCCCGTCGTATGAGGACGCGATAGAGGAGTTAAAGTCCTATCTTGAAAGGCGAGGCTATTCATAGGACAAAGCCGTCAACATGCCGGGCCGGGCGATGCGCAAACAAAAAACGCGCGCAATCCCCCCAAATTGCGCGCGTCTATTAAACGTCTTTACTTTTCGTATTGTTTTCTACCGTAGCGGAAACGCTTAAGCAGTAGTAGCGAGCCGGTTCCGTCTCGATGCGCGACGCCCGATTCCGGTCAGCAGGAGGAGGGCCGAACCCATCAGCCATACCGCGGCCGGCAGTGGGATCGGTGCCAAGTCGTTGGTTAAGAAGAACTGTTCCTTCCCATCGCCAGTTCCATCCATTCCTGCCACGAAATAGATCTCGTCAGTATCGTCATACAGCGACAAGTCAAAACTCAACAGCAGCCAGTCGCTGAAGCCCGTGCCGTTGGCCAGATCCACGGCATCGGCCAGGTCCGGGTCGCCCTCGGCACCATTGTCATTGGTGTTATAGTAATATTCCAGCGACCCATCAATCCACACCTCGAAGTAATCGAGGGTTTCGGTGGAGGTACCGGTGATGTTGACGTCGATGCCGACACCCACGATGGATCCCCCCGTGCCAAGCGCGGCTTCCAGCTGGCCGATGGTGTATGTGGGGCTTGTCAGATCCCACTCGCCGCTCGGTGTGGTGATGACTGTCCAATCCATCCCGGCCGGCTGGTTATTGGTGCATGAGCTGTCGCCGATCACGCACGGATCGTCACCGGTCTGCTGGATTTCTTCGTCTTCCAGCACATCTACCAGGGTTAACGCGGTCTGCGCCGACGCTGAGTACGATACCCAGAACAGAGCGGCAGCCGCTATCGGTAAAAATGGCTTAATTACTCGCATAACAATTCTCCTTTAATATTGTGGAAACCAGATACATGCAATCTTTCAAGCGTACTTGCTCCGATCCGCCGCATGGTAAACTCCAAACGTGTTGATAGGCATCGAGTAGGCCAGCGATACCCAGACTGGTTGTTGTTTTGACCTAGATTTTCCCACTTCTTAACTCCCTCAGAACACGCCTTTTATAGGCATTACTGCTAGGCTCTATCTTACGTATTCACGGTCTATTAAAAGAATGAAAATTAGGTAAATTATTGGTAAAAAAAAGGTGAAAAGAGAGACGATGTTTATACTTTGACATTGTTCGTCTCGAACACGAGCCGTGGCGCGAACATGTTCGACTGCCACCGTCCGCGGGGCGGTACTGCCACCGGTCTGCTGAGGCAGGTCCAGACCGAGCGGGGGTCCGGTGTAACTGGCGCAAAATCGCCCAACAACCCCGGCTCCGATTTGATCAAAGTCGAAGGCAGATAACGGTTCGAATCGGTGGTTTGCTGGGGGATTGTTTCATCCGCTGGGTCTTGTGACTGCGCAGATGGCATCGTGGCGATGAAGGTTGAACGTAAATCCGGAAGGAAACGGAGACGATATTCAAGCTAAAAGTGTCTCGCTGGCCTGAGAGTTAGCACGTTTATAACGGCCGCCAATAGATGTGCCATTATGTTCCGATCACTCGCCTAGGGTGTTGCTATGTGTTTACAACGAGTGCATACCCAAAGCCCTTGATGCTGCGAATCCACCGCGGCGAGTGTGGATCCGGTTCTATTTTCTTGCGCAATAAGTACACGTATTGTTTCACCTTTGCAGCGCCCCCCGATTGCTTGTGGTGCCACACGCCTAAGGCCAATTCCTCGGTGGAGCAGACTTGGCCTTCGTTTTCGGCAAGTACCCTCAGCAGTTCATATTCTGTGGGCGTGAGTTGCTTCTCTTCGCCGTCAATAAAGACTTTCTTTTGTTGATCGCAAATTCTGAGCGACCCGACCTCAATATTCTCAGCGCGCTGATCGATGGTGCGCCGCAGTCCGTCGGTCCAGCGACGACCAATGAGCGAGCGGCGTCGTTCGTTGGCCTCACGCCGCCCGGCGATGCGGGAGTCTATATTCGTTCCCACTGTCCGATCTCTTTCCCGCCAAGCTTAATAAATCACGCGGATCGGCCCGCAACAGCATTCGGCGTCTCACCGGTCGATGCGGTGACGGTAGCCTGACCCTGTTCCTCACCGACAACCAGTCGATAACCGAAACCGCGCACGTTCCGAAGCCAGCGTGGTTTCGCCGGATCCGGCTCGATCGCATGGCGAAGCAAGTAGATATACCGTTTTACGTCCTCCGGATCGGCACGCTTACTATTGGGCCATAGGGTTGCCGCTAACTCCGGCTGAGAGAGGACGTTACCTACGTTTAACACAAATAAATTCAGAAGGTCGAATAGCTTCGGCGGGAGCTCCTTATAATTCCCATGGACGTAGACCTTTTTTTGGAAATTATCGAGTACGAATGGACCCTGACGGATGACCCCGTTTTCCCGGTCCTCAGCGCACCGAATTCCATCGTCCCATCGGCGGCCCACGAATGACCGCCGCGACTCCAGCTGGACGTTCTTCCCCGTGCTATTCGATCCGTGAACGCTTGATCTTGACATTTGATTCCACCTTTATTATTGGTTCCATGTTTGTTTAACTTAAGCTAAATAATACTACGAAACACTCGTCTTGATAATAACCAAATTTTCGCGGTTCGAGGGACGTCCGCCGGAGTAGTCCGAATAGGCATTTATGGGCGCTGATCGACAGCACACAATCGTCACTGGTTTTAACCCTTAGGTATGACGAGTTTACCGTTTTCGGCGGTGGTGAGAGCTCCTAAAACTATTGCAGTTGGTATACTTTCCTCCGTATGTGCACCAGACCGCGCAGCGCGACGCTGCGGGTTTGTGCCGGAATCGGCCGGGCTGGATTAGCCGAATGTTTGGACAGACCTGACGTTAACCCTCATACTTAAAGTGTGTTGGCAACAGTACGCTGTACGCGCCAGGTTTAAGGGCGATCGGTTTTAATGGGGGTGAATAATGGATCAAATGTTGCGAAATATTTTTGCACTGCGGTTTTCGTTAAGGGCGGTCGCGGTGCTGGTTGTTTTGGCGCTGTGTACGGGATACGGATGGGCAGAAACTCGCCCAACGATTTACACCGTACAAGCCGGTGACCTGCTCGAAGTATCGGTGTGGAAAGAGCCCGATCTGACCCGGGATGTCCTGGTGCGCCCCGACGGTGGACTGTCGTTTCCGCTTGCGGGAGAGATCGCGGCGAACGGCAAGTCAATCGAAGGAGTCCGCGCGGCGATCGCCGAACGGTTGGCCCGCTATATTCCGGATCCCGTGGTGACCGTGTCCGCCAAACAGATTCTCGGTAATAAGATCTACGTAATCGGCCAAGTGAGTCAACCTGGGGAGTTCATCGCGACGCGACCGGTCGATGTGATGCAGGCACTAAGCATGGCGGGCGGCATGACAGAATTCGCTTCGCGCAATAAGATCATAATCTTGCGCCGTGATGCCAATACGAGCCAGCAGAGCGCACTGGAATTTCGCTACAACGACGTTGCGTCCGGCCGAAACCTCCAGCAGAACATCGTTCTTCAGGGTGGCGATGTCGTGGTGGTGCCCTAATGTCGATGCGCAAACGTTTCCTCAAGTCTGTATTTAAGCCTCTCGGCAGCCCGTCTGAGCGAATCTTTGTCGCGAGCGCGTTCGCGGTCTCATCGCTCGCATGTGCGACGCTGTCGGTCACCGCGCGGGCCGCCGATGTCTACATCGAGCCGGCGATCAGCGTTGCTGTCGGCCACGACGATAATGTCCGCCTCGATCCGGTTAATGCGGACAGCCAGTCGAGGGTTAAGGTTGTTGCGCAAGCCGAAGTCGGTTCCCGGACCGCAAGTCGAGACGCCATTTTTAACGCAGCCGCACACCTCAACCGGTACTCAGACTCCGAACTCGACCGAACTGACTGGTTCTTCGATTTCGACCTATTACGCCATTCGCAGCGCGACGAATTCGGCCTGCTCACCGGCTACCGACGTGCGTCAACGCTTACGACCGAAATCGAAGATACCGGCCGAGTGCAAGTCGACCGGCTTCGTGAGGATTGGAGCATCGCTCCGTTCTGGACCCATAAGCTCACTGAGGCAACCGATACCACGCTGCGGTACGAGTTCGAGGACGTGGCCTTCGAGGATGGGGCGCAGGTCGGACTGATCGATTACCGGAATCATTCCGTCGACGTTTCGGTCACGCATCGCCTGAATGTATCCACTAACTTGATTGGCAGCATCGACTATCAGCGTTTTGAGAGTGAGGATACGACCGACTCGGACAGTGTCGGCCTTCTTATCGGCCTGGAGCGGATTTTCTCCCCCAGATTCCAGGCTGGTCTAAGCCTCGGTGCCGAATCTACCGACATCGAGTTTTTCGTCGCGGACGGTACGAGAGAAAATCGCAGCGACAGCATGGCGATCTTCACCACGAACGCCACCTGGACGCTTGAGAACGGCAGCTTCTTGATCGAGGGCTCGCGCCGCGAGGAGCCAAGCGCCCAGGGCAGCCTCTCCAACTTGGAACAGGTCCAGGCTACATGGCAACAGGCGTTGACTCCCGTGTACGAACTCATCCTAGGCGTCGGGGCATCGCAGCGCGAGTTTGCGCCGGTGGGATCGCAGGCAGCGGAAGATCGTAAGTACTATAACGCGGAGGCGCGGATCGTGTGGCGCGGCCGACCGCGGTGGCAGATCGACTTTGCCTATCAGTATCGCCGTCAGGAGTTCGATGACCCGCAAGGCGGAGTGACCGGGGATGCCAGTAACAGGGCGGACTCCAGCGCGGTCTGGCTGACCGCAGGTTACACTTGGACCCGGATCGGCTTGTTTCGCTGACATAGGGATGCAACTTTGACAATGGATGATACCGAGTGGGCTGCACCCGCCCCGCGGCCTGAGGAAGAAACCAAAACCCTCGGCGAGTACCTGGCCGGTGTGCGCCGGCGAAAGTGGTCACTCATCCTGACGGCGGCGTTAATTCTGGCGCTCGCTGTCGGTATCGCTCTGGGGCTGCCGCCAGTCTACCGATCGACGGGAGTGATCCTGATCGAGCGGCAGGAGATCCCGCAGGAATGGGTGGAAGCGACAGTCACCAGTTTCGCCGATCAGAGAATACAGACCATCAGCCAGCGCGTACTGACCACTGCGAACCTGATACGCGTAATCGAAAAGTGGAACATATACACCGAAGAGCGGCAACGGCGAGGCACCGCGGTGATCGTGGAACGGATGCGCGAGGATTTCAGCATAGACATGATCAGCGCCAAAGTGCGCGACCCCCGGTCCGGTCAGGCCGGCGTCGCGACAATCGCCTTCAGCGTTTCCTTCGAGCATCGTCATCCCGGAGTGGCCCAGAAAGTGGCCAACGATCTCGTGTCGCTGTATCTCGAGGAAAACATCAAAACCCGCAGCCAGGCGGTCGGCGATGCAACCCGATTCCTGGAGACGGAAGCCGGGAAGCTCAATGACGAGCTTTCCGAACTCGAAGCACGCATCGCCGATTTCAAGGAGAAGAACATGGGGCGCCTTCCCGAGCAGCAAGACCTCAATCTGCAGCTCATGCAGCGGGCCGAACAGGCACTGCAGGAAACACAGCGTCAAATCCGGTCGATGGAGGAGCGAAAGATCTACCTTGAGTCTGCTCTCGCGCAGATGCAGATTCAGCTCCCACAGGACGACCGCGGCGACACAGGCGGCTCGTCCCGACCGGCCACCCCGCTCGACTTGCTGCGCGTGCAATACGCCAGTTTGTCCGCCATCTACGCCGAAGACCACCCCGATCTCGCACGTTTGCGCCGGCAGATCGAAGCCTTCGAACAAGAGGGTTCCGGAGACGAAGCCGCCGCCATCGAAATCACATTGCGCGCTCTGCGCGAAGAGCTTAGTGCGTTGGAGGAAAGGTATGCCGAGGGCCATCCTGACATCAACCGTTTGCGTGACCAAATAGCGGGACTCGAGAATCCGCCGGGTCGCGAGGTGAATGCTCCACGCCCGACCGTAGCGGCGCGCCCGTTTTTCATCAAGACCCAAGCCGACCTCAACACGATCGACAGTGAGCTCAAGAATCTGCGGCAGCAGGCTAAAACCTTCACCGAATCGGTACGATCTATCGAACGGCGCATTGCCGATACGCCGCGGGCAGAACAGGAGTATCTAAAGTTAGTCCGAGACCGCGAAAACCTGCTCGCGAAATATCAGGACATCCGTGCCAAGCAAAGCAGTGCGCGTGTGTCCGAAGCCCTCGAGGAGGGGCGCAGGGGCGAGCGGTTTGCGTTGATCGAACCCCCCCAGTTCCCGCAGGCACCCATTAAACCGAACCGCCCGGCAATCTTAATGCTCGGGGTCGTGGCATCGCTTTTCGGTGGTTTTGGTACCGTGGTGACGCGGGAGATTAGTGATCGGAGCGTGCGCACCGCGCGGGCCGTCATCGGTGCGACGCACGCGCCGGTATTGGCTGTGGTCCCCTGGATCGAAACCATTACCGACCGGCGGCGTACGCGTCGCAACCGGATACTGATCCTGGCAGCCGTCATACTTTGCATCGTCATTGCGGCGGCCCTAGTGCATTTCTACTACCGGCCTCTCGATATGCTTTGGTATAAATTGGTGGAGCGAGCACTGGGGTTATGGTGAGCAACCTTCGGCAACGGCGTATATATCGCGAGCGAACACGATCGACGACGAACACGGGTAAAGCGGCCCAAATATAAATAGGATTGATTTTGTGGAAAGAATTAAACAAGCGTTAGAACGGGCCCGGATTGAGCGCCTGAACCGTGAGGGCGGCCACGATGTTGTCGAACTGGCGAGCTCTCCAAAACGGATCGATGCGCCGCACACGGAGCCTTCTGCACGGCTTGTGCCCCGCACTCAGGAGGTTTTCTGGCCTTCTCTGAACGCGAGGAGAGTGGTGGGTGGTCCCGAGGCCAGCGCCTTGGTCGACACCTATCGCGTGCTGCGTACCCAGGTGTTGCAGCGCATGACTAACGCGAAGATGCGCACCCTGGGCATTACCAGCGCGAACCCCGGCGAGGGCAAGTCGCTGACCGCCGCCAACCTGGCGATCAGTCTGGCCAAGAAAGTCCCGGTTTTGCTCGTCGATGCCGACTTGAGGCGGCCGTCGATACGGCAGTTGTTCGATCTCGGGCCACCGACCGGCCTTGCGGAGTATCTGACTGGGGACAACGATATCGAGGAGTGTATCTTCAACCCCGGGATTGACATGCTCAATATCCTGCCGGGCGGAGCGCCTTGCATCAACTCTTCCGAGCTTCTGGTGTCGCCGAAAATGCTCGAGTTGGTCGAGGCGTTGAAGCGCTCCGATGCCTCGCGCTTGATAATCTTCGATCTGCCGCCGCTGCTAACGGCGGATGATGCGCTTGCCTTTAGCCCGCACGTGGAGGCCGCGCTTCTGGTAGTGGAGGAGGGCAAGACCACAGCGGCCGAGCTTGAGCGCGCGACCGAATTACTCCAAGGCACCCACCTGCTTGGCTCGGTCTTGAACAAATCGACACAGACCCACGCGGCTTATTACTCTTATAACTAATGGACTGTTCGGGTAGTCGAAACGCCAACCGGTAATTCCAGTCGTCGGAATCGCCAAAATCGTGCGACAGGCCGCGGGAATCTGGTACCGACCACGCGGCGGTAATCGTGGACGGGCACAGAAATCTGACAATTACAGCAAATCAGCGTCAGCTGAACGTGGAAGGATTCAACCGCAATATGCTCGGGCCGGACTCAAAGATTTAGACGCTGTGGCGTTTCTGCTTTACCAGCAGGAACTCGGCGCAGTTGTACCGGAAAAGACGCTTGACGTAGGGCGAGATTCCCTCGATGCGCAGTTCTTTGCCCGTCATGGCGACGTGCTTTTCAACAATCATCAACAGCGCGATGAATGCGCTGTCGACGAATTCCACCCCCGCCAGGTCCAAAATTATGTCCCCCTCAGCGAGCACGGCCTGCTTCAACGCGGGTATCACGGGCTCGGCAGTGCGCCGAGTGGCTGTACCACACAGAGTAAGCCGCAGGTTCGAAGCGGTCTTCCTGGTCTCGATTGCAAGCGGCGCGTCGACCTCGGCCCTGCGCCTACGGGACTTCAATAGCGCCCAGTACGGCAGTAATCTCGTCACAACAAGCCAAACCAGCACGCCACCATCTGTGGCGTACCGCCCAATCAATTTTGGCTCCTGGACGATCCGCCAAATCCACTCCAGGCCTGATCGCTGCATCCACAACGGCGCCCGGGCGACGTTACCGGCGAGAAAGTTCACGGTCGCGCCGAGATTGCTGATTACCCTGGCATTGAGTTGGTGCCGATTCCGCTCGATCCACGCCTGGCCCTTGCGGGCACCGACAGCGACTAACAGGATGTCGGGAGCCGTAGCATTGATCGTCGCAATGGTATCGGCGCGACTCATCGCCTCCGCCGACCCGTGACCAGGATTGAGACATCCTACCGCCTTAAGTCCACCACCGCGTGCGTTGATGCGCTCGCAGGCCCGCGCCGCGACGCCTTCCTCTCCACCGAATAGAAAGATAGACAACGGCCGTTCGGTCGCGCGATCAAGCAGGTTTTCAGTCAGATTCGAGCCGCCGACGCGCTCCGTGAACGGCAGTCCCAGCAGCCGGGCGGCCCACACTAGCGGCATTCCGTCCGCGGTACACAGTTCGCTGTCGATGACGGTGCGGCGAAACTGCGGATCGGCCCGCGCGGCAACCACCCAATTCACGTTCGGCGTGGAGAGGACTATGTGGCGTTCCCGCAGCACCGCATCGCGCACCGCCGCCTCGGCACGTGATAAGTCGCAGTTGTCGATCGGCAAGCCAAACACACACCAGACGTCACGCGCGAAGTCGTAATCCAGTGCATCCATCAAACTTGAGAGCTCCGTGCCTGCCGCCCGCCTTTGCGCTTGCGATTCCGGTGTGATCATTTATTTCGCTCTGCCCCCAGCAGCGTACATCTGTGCCGATTCCAAAACAAACGCCACCATCGAGAATCAGCGACGAAACGCATGCCCTGGCCCATCATTACCGCAATGACGGGAATACAGGCGCAGCGAGCGCTGCCGTGTGGACGGGGAATCGTCAACGTAATTACGGGACACTATACTCATTGCAATTCCAGATTTTGCAGTGATTAATCGACACGGCGGCGAGCCGATCCCAAACACGGTTCTCGTCCGGGAAATATATTGGTCAAATGATTCAGGCTGTAACTCTATAGGTCGAGGTCCCCGCTGTCACAAATACTGGAGCACAGGATAAGTGCCGACTAGAGATTAAGGTATGAAGCAACTATTGCGTTCTTAAGACAGTCGGGAGCCGTGCCGGTAACTCCGCACGCTCTGGTCACGGCCCGCCGTTAAGGCTTCTGATAGAATTATCGAACAATGCAATCCATCCATGTGCGATGATCTATTTGAGTCTCAGTTGGAGATTTCCTTTGCCCAGCTTCCTGACTTTATGATCATCAGCGCCATGAAGTCTGGGACGGCAGATCTATACGGCAAAGTTCAACCGCACCTTGACATCTTTAGGACCCACATCATCGAACCCGGTCTGATTATGGACGCCCCGCCGATTCTCCAGCAAACGGGCTACATCACGACGAAGCAACGTCTATACATGCTTGCCCTGCGGGGGTACATAAGAACGTTTGATCGCCGACGACTCCGGAACGACGTGGGACCACGTGTGCTGCTCGGTACAGAAGGCCGTTGCCTGGGGACGGGAGCATAGAAATCCTCTCTTTTGCTAACTCAGGCGCTTGCCACCCACGGCGCCCGTTCCACCCGGATACCGCAGGCCGAATACTCGACCCGACGGGACAAATACAGAAGAAACAGCTAGATGTCTTTTTCGGAATAGACTTAAACCTACTTGTCGTCAGCGTATTAAGGCCCGGACTTCTACGGCCAAACTCGAAGCAGATGAACCGGCTGTTTCGCTGCGGGCACACCTCAAATTATACCGTTGACTCATGCGCACCCTTAACCCAACAAATTGCTCCGCACAAAAAAGATTTGAATTTCTGCCCCTGATTGTTGCATCCTCGTTCCGTTGTCTAACTGAGGCCAATAAACTTTTATGAACGGTATTTAAAGACTAAATACAGTCGCTAGAATAAATTCTGCCGAAAGCTACCTTGAGATTGGAGTGAACGACGGCGGAACTTTTCTTGCAGTTGACGTTCCGAAAAAAATCGCAGTGGATCCTGAATTCCGATTTCACACGCAGGACTATAGCAATGAATTAACATTGTTTTACCAAGTAATCAGTGACAAGTACTTCGCAAAAATTGCTTCTCCGCTAGATCAGTTTGACTTAATATATTTGGATGGCCTTCACACATTTGAGCAAACATTTAGAGATTTTTGTGCTTCTCTCGCACATTCCCGCGCGAAAACGATATGGGTTATTGACGATGTTAATCCTACTTCCTGGGCAGCGGCCTCTCGGAGGCCGCGTAAACTCAGTGTTCGAATTGCCCGCCGCATATTTAGAGACCGGCTAGCTTGGATGGGAGACGTATTCAAAGTTGTATTTGCAATTCACGACTTTTTCCCCCAGTTCAGCTACGCTACCTTTTGCGGTCACGGTCAAACCGTAGTTTGGCAGCAATCTCGCGAACAGTTCTCGCCGACATGGAATTCGCTTGAGAAGATCACCCGATTGAGTTATTGGGAATTCCTCAATTTCCGAGAATCCCACATGGAAATCATGGAGGAGGAAGAGGTTATTGCTCGGATTGAAGAAGCGTTCGCTAAGTCGTTGACTGCAGGTGTCTCAAATACCAATTGACCCAAACAAACATTTGACGAAGCCGGCCTCACCGCGATGCTAAGTGGAATAGGGGTGTTGTGCGTAAGGTAGGAAGTCGCTTCGGCTTAGGTACCCATCCCACCGGTCCAGAGATTTTTTAGCTGCGGGCCATCGGGGCAAACGTAAATCTTGGAATACTTTTGGTTCAGTTCGACTGAGCCGATTCTGAGAACTGACTCTTTCAGAAACGGATATTAAGCAGATCCCCAAAAGCGATCATTTTTCAATTTTGCTTGAAGATTAGGCAAGAGCGGAGCGGTCGATGAGAAGTAACGGTTCGGGCTAATACCCTATTGCTCAGCGATCCAATATCAATAATCGGTTTCTGTAGTTTGCCCGTGACAGATTTTATCGGCACTATTTGTTCGTCGTACGGGCGCTTTGGTCGCAGCAATGTCTAAACTAGGCTGCAAGTCAATAAATAACTCTCCTTTTCTAATTTAGATTCGCGCGTCATTAATCATTCTCTCTTTCCGACATATCGATAGTGTCAATTGCCTGTCTTATTTTTCTTAAGAATGCCTTTGATCGATAATAACTACTTATTACCTCGAACGCTCTATCTGCGATCCGTAATCGCTCCTTCTCATGATTCAAATAATATTCACATTTCTCATTCAGGTCACTCATATCCCATTTTACGGGGACATAAGTCTCGTCTGGTATAAGCACATCGGGCTCCGTTACAATGTGCTCAACAGAGGGTTTAATCAACAGGGTTTTGAAGAGCATCGCCTCATAATCTTTAGGAGTGTATTCACACCATCCGGAGGGAGAGACGAAAATTTTGCTGCGCTCCATTTCCCGGTAGTATTCCCCTAGCGATACTCTTTGAATGGAAGACAACACGTTGTATTTGGAAGGAAGTCGATTGAGCATTTCGATTGTCATCTCCCGATGCGTTTTGGTCCAACCTTTATATAGGTTCGCCCGGCAATACACGTCGATACACTCATTCTTTAATCCAAAAGTGCTCCGAAGTCGGTCTACCCCCTCTTTAACTGTTGATAAAGCCAACGTTGGCAGGGTATTAAAACCAAGCGTAACTATTCGCTTGCGCCCCTCCGCCAGATAAATCATCCGTTTCCAGAGTGCAAAGTTCCACCCCAGTATCAGCTTGTTTGCATGTGCCTTTGGAATCTTCGACTGAAAGAGGTTGGTCCAAATTTCGGATTGAATGCTGTTCTCGACTATTCCCTTGTTAACTAGATACTCTATAAACTGAGAAGCGCCAAGGAATCGCTTATCATAATCAGTAACATCTCGGCTTAGATACTGTTTAAGGTACAAATCTACGTAGGGCAGTATCCCAAAAAATGGGCTTTGGTTTCCATCACCAAAGTCAAAATGGATGATCCTTTTTCGGTCCTTAATTCGGGCGACTTCCTCGTAAAAGTCGTGTGCCTTAGTCCTGTCAGTATTCCAGGGTATCGTGATTATCACGATTTGACAGTCTATTTTCTTAATATGTTGCAGTTTTTCCTGTAGGTTATCGCAGATAATCTCCTTAGCGTTTAGTCCGAAAGAGGAGTCGAGCTCTTTTTTGTAGTGAACAAACGGATACATTGACCCGTGCCCAAAACCAGACGACGATAAGATTAGTAACTTCAAACGAAATGCCTTTGCGTAATGTGACTGATCTATATTAATTTAACAAAAATAGCTTCATAGTTGATAATTAATGGCAGCGGTACCCTTCACTAAGACGAGCATGGGGCAAGCTTCATAAGGCCGGCTAAATTCAGACAAACACACAGATGTAGAGACCCCCTCATGCCAAGTTCAAGTGTAGATCGCGGTAGAGGGTCCGTAAAGCAGCAAATAACCATGCTGACCGACACCCAAAGTGCCGGATGTTCAGTTGCCCTCGGCTTCTCGGGACACTATAGTCATCACAAGCACAAAGTTTACAGTAATTGCTCGACCCGGACTCAGCATACTTCGCCGTGGTGACACACAACTGCCAACGCAATTAACGACCGTGGGCTAATCCCTGACGCGGATTTCGATTCAGAGTATAACGGGCAAGTTGGGCCGGCTATCACTCCAAAGGTGAGACAAGTATTTCATAAATTCCTGAGCACCGCATGAGTGCCAACAGAGACGGGGATAGCATCAACGCAACTGAGCCCGATCGCAACAACGAGCCCAGTATCGTTAATCTTGGCGCTCATTCACGGTAGCGTGTCCGGATCGTTGCTTTCGGTGTGGTAGAGTCGTGATCCGAGTAATCGCTGCCGCCAGAAGCGCGAAGCACTGTTCAGCCTTGAAAATGAATCTCTCACATCAATTGTTGGACAGCCTCAGCTGGGCTCTCGGGAGAGTGTTGACCGGATTTGTTTTCCACAGCAATAATGGAACGCGTCCTGATGTCAAAAGATGACCGCGTAGATGTAGTCGTTCGGTGCCGAAACGAGATGCCGCATACTCGCGCCACGCTCGATATGCTGCAACGGCAAGCTTACCCCACAGGAAAGATTCTTTTCGTGGATTGCGGCTCCACCGACGGATCTCGCGAAGCGGCGCAACAACGTGTGGGATTTGAGATCATCGATCTGGACCCGTCTCAATATATTCCCGGGCGCGTACTCAACATGGGCATGAATCGAACCGAGTCCGACGTCGTCGCGTTCATTAACGCCGATGCCATCCCGGATGATCCATCCACGCTGGGCGCACTTGTGGCCCCGTTAATAAATGACGACTCCATCGCGGCCGGATACGGCAGGCAACTCGCAAGGCCATCAGCGGATCGACTTACGAAGATGGACTACAAGCGCGTTTTCGGGTCAAGCACCCAGGTGGCGATGCGCAGGGGGCGCTTTTTCTCGATGGCGGGGTCTGCAATCTCACGCGC
>JAOTWM010000001.1 GCA_029862885.1 Gammaproteobacteria bacterium | reverse complement strand
TTGCCGTTCGATGAGGAGCTCCGGTATTCTGAAGACGTCGACTGGACCCATCGGGTTACCGCAATGGGGTGGAAAGTCATCTACGTTCCCCATGCGCGATTCCAACATTCCCACAACTATGGCGTGCGCGAGCAGTACCAGCGGCGATTCGGGGAGGGCGCCGCGGACAACAGAATCCATCGTCTCGGATCGCCATCATGGTTGCGGGAGTGGGCGAAGCCGCTCGCGGGCAGTCTGCTACGCGATGCCCGTGCTCGAATCTTCACACCGAGCAGCGTAGCAATTCGCTGCGCCCAGGCTACCGGTTACTACGCAGGGCGTCACAAAACCCCGTCAATCTCACGCACTTGAAGCGCGTTCTCGCCACATGTGAAAAGATACGCTGCTCTCCAGGCACGAGAAATGGAGGCCGCACGCTATTGGCGGATTTCGACTCGGAAGCACGTATCGCCGGCGACCTCGACGCGGTAGGGCGAGCGATCTCGCACGAGCTGGGGGGACGTCTACGAGCGTTGTTGTTGGTAGGCGGCTACGCCCGCGGAGAAGGCAGTATGGTGATGCGAAACGGCCGTTTGTCTCCGTACAACGATTACGATTTTATGGTAGTAGTGAGTGGTTGGCGATCTGTCCGCAAAAAACTCGCCACGCTATCCCACGAGTGGACGGGGAAGCTGGGTGTGGAGGTCGAGCTCTCACCGTTATCCGAGAACTCTCTGGCAAGACTGCCCCGCACACTGTTCTGGCTGGATGTCTCGTTGGGTGGATATGAGCTCGTGGCAGGTGACCAGCAAATCGTGGCGGAGTTACGCAATCTGACGCCACGCGATATTCCCCTGGAGGAATGCGGCCGGCTACTCGCCAACCGCGCGGTGGGTTTGGCGTTGAGTAATCTGAAGTCAACCGATAACGACTATCGAAAGGCGCGCCACGCCCATAAGGCCGTGCTGGCATGCGGGGATGCGCTGCTGTTGGCGGCGGATCATTACCAAAGCACTCTCGCTCTTCGCCTCGAAGCCATTCAACGTTTTGAGAGTGCTCCGTATGTTGGTATGTGGTTAGTCGCTGCTTATCATGACGCGGTGGAGTTTCGCAAGCGACCGGATCTATGGCAGCCCGCCGGTGGTGACATCAATACCTGGTATGAGACTACGCGCGAGATGATCTCTATCCAGCATCTTCGTTTCGAAAGCTGGCGGGCCGGCGCGCCAACGAACGTAGCGGCTTTTGCCTCTTGGAAAGGAAGACTGTATCCCGAACTACCGGACGTACGGCCAGTTGGTACGGTCGTGTCTTCGCTGCGCGCTGTTGCAAAACGGGAGGCCAGCTTGTTCCCATACCTCGGCCACATTCGGGAGCGGTTGGCGCGCATCGCCGTAGCCCTGGCCTATGGCCACCAAAACCCCGCGAGTCGCGGTGTCGCCGCCAGGCTGCTGGCGCTGCGCACATCCGAACCCAGCGATGACGACCTCCGTCGGGCTCTCGCTCGACTGGTCTCGAGAGGCGGTTGAATGGGCGACATCAATCGCAAGCTCCTAGTCGTTTTCGTTGATGCGTTTGGGGCGGATCAACTGCAACGTCTTGAAGGGCTGCTCGGATCGCTTCCCAATCGGAAGCCGCTACGCGGCATCGTCGGCTACACTTCGGCTGCGCTGCCGACTATTCTCACCGGAGAGCCACCGTCGGTCCACGGCAGGATGTGCCTGTTCTCGGCACATGAAGGCCCGGGAAACAGTGTATTACAGCCATTGCGTTGGCTCGGTTTGTTACCACGTTTCGTGCACGAGCGACGACGGGTCAGAAGGATCGCCGAACTCCTGCTGTCGAAAGCAGCCGGACTGACCGGTTACGTCGCACTGCACCGTGTGCCGCCCGAGCATTTCCATTGGCTCGACCTTCCCGAGCGGGACGACATGTTTAACGCGGAAACAGTCGGAGGCGCTAGGACCTTCTTAAGCGACGCACGAAGCGCCGGTTTATCAGTCTATTCGAGCCCGTGGCAGACACCGGAGCCGACGCGCTGGGAACAAGCACTCAGCTCACTACGTACACACAGCCCGGACCTTACCTTCCTGTATTGTGCGGAACTCGATGCAGTGATGCATCGAGAAGGCAATCGCGGCCCAGAGGCGCCCGACGTGATGCAACGGATCGTTCAAAATATCGATCGTGCCCGTGAAGAACTGATGCGGGGCGGGGCTGACCTCACCACGATTGTGGTCGGCGACCATGGTATGGCCGATGTCCACACGGATGTCGATCCTAGTGATGTCTTGACGCGACTCCCAAATATGCGGGTGTTCGTCGACAGCACGATGATGCGGTTCTGGGGGGACAACCATCAACTAGACCGCGCTCGCCTGGAGATTGAACGCGCCGATTTACCCGGCCAGTGGCTGGACCATCGCATGCTGAAGGAAAGAGAAGTGCCCGCGGAACGTTATGGCCGCGCGATTTTGATGTTGAAGGAGGGCGCGATCTTCTCGCCAAGTTTTCTTGGTGGTCATGTTGCCGGAATGCACGGCTACGATCTAGCCACGCCGTCCGCAAAGGCAGCCCTCGCATCGGACAAACCGATTCCCGCGGGCTGCGACTCGCTGGCATCGATCGCGAAAATGATCCGAGAGCAGCTCGGCCTGACCTGAGTCGACGATACCTTGCACATCGGCATGATGGTACCGAACTTCGGCTTTGTGGGCGGTGTCGAAAGGTACGCGTGGGAACTATCTCGCGCACTCAAGAAAAAGGGTCACACTTTGCGCCTGATCCACCAGGGGAACAACGGGCGCGATCCAGATAAATACGGTAGCGCGTTTGATAGCGTAGTGTCGGCCGCGGACGCGGCCTGCGTCGTGGATTTAGATGTCGTGTATGTTCACCGCGCCGCCGATCCGGATGAGCTGATCTTACTCGGTGCCACTCCGACCATGATCGCTGTGCATGACCATATACACACGTGCCCGCGCACCCATCGTTATTTACCGTTGACGTTGCAACCGTGCCATCGTACTCCAGGTATCGCCTGTGCTGTCTACGGTTGCTGTGTAATACGCGATAGACGCGTTGACGCGCGTCTTCCGATCCGGTTGCGCAACCCATTCTCCCTGCGTGGGCGTTTAGCGTCACTGGCCGCTCGTGGGCCGCTGGTGGCGTGCAGCGGTTACGTTGCTACGAATTTGATCCGCGCGGGCGCCGACCCCGGTCGTGTTCATGTAGTGCACCCTGTGCCTCCCGAGGATCCTCAACCATGCGTCCCTCGGCCGACGGAACAGAGGCTTCTTGTGGTTGGCCAGTTATTGCGGGGGAAGGGGGTGGACTTGGCGATTCGGGCAGTGGACAAGCTGCCCTCCGACTGCGTGCTCGAGGTAGCAGGAGAAGGTTCATCCCGCGATGCTCTCGAGACGATGGCGCAACGAATTGCTCCCGGTCGCATACGCTTCCTCGGCTACGTGCCGCCCGCTGAGCTCCACAAAGTCTATGATCGGGCATCTGTCGTGCTGGTGCCTGCGCGCTGGCCGGAACCGTTCGGGATGACGGGCATTGAAGCGATGCGACGCGCACGCCCTGTCGTTGGAGCCGCGCACGGCGGCATACCCGAGTGGCTTGCGCACGGCCGGGGTGGACTCCTGTTCAGTCCCGGTTCTCTCAAAAGTCTAGTCAGCGCTGCGTCCCGGATGTTGGAAGACCCTCATGCGGGGAAGTGCGCCCATGAGTACGTAATGGCACGTTTCCCATACGCCACGCACGTTAATCGGATTGAAGAGTTGCTTGTCGCATTGGCGCGAGGGCACATCTCTGGTTAAATTGGCACAAAGGGGGTACTACACAGTGACGGGCTACAAGATCCCTTATCCACGAGCACCGGAAACTGGTAATTTAATATTCCGCCACTCACCGGAACGCCCGAGCCTCGAGGAGAACACCGCCAGAGTCGGCGACTGATCTTGTGCGAGTTATCGAAAAGACTATTTAATGTGTAGGAACATCATTGGGATCCTGATCGCATTGATCATTGTCCGTATCGTGCTGACGCCTGCTGCGGCCGATGGGCTCGGCGGTTCTGAAATGTCGCTAGCGCCAATTCCCGATACGCTTGAGGGCATGCACCCGATCCACATCCCGGACTACGACGGCGTCGAGCAACTGCTGGTGCTCTCAGACCGCTGGGTGATCGTGGTCACCAATAAGATGCAGGAACTTTTCAAAGAAATCGATCTCCGGTCCAACGGTAAACTTCGTCAAACTGTCGAACTCTGGGAAAACAGCGAAAAGGAAGGGCGTCCGAATTGGGGTGCGTATCGTGAGCGTTGGAAGGTCCGCGACAAGCATGTGGCCGAAGCCCGCGAAGCCATCGGCGAGCGGCTTTTGGGACAGGCAAGCTTTTTCAGCATCCGAAGCCCGGACGACGATCGCTACACCCAGCCGACACGCCCAGCCCAGGCGGACCGATTGCTCGTCTCTGCGGGCATGAACCGGACCAGCGGCGGCGTGTTCAACATCGATTACCGTGTCTACAGCTACCTATTATTCCCCAGACCGATGCGCGACGGCGCGCACTATGAGATCAAGTTGGGTGACGGAAAGAAGGTCTCGTTCGTGTTCGATCGCAAAACCACGGTCTCTCGGGCGATCAAGGTAAATCAAGTCGGCTACCTGCCGGAGGCGGGGCGGAAGCAGGCCTATCTTGGTGCCTATTTGTATCGGTTCGGCCCTATGGATTTATCGTATGCCGATCGCTTTGAGGTGATCAACGCGAGGAGCGGCGAAGTTGCGTTGAAAGGCTCTTTGGAGTTATTGGAGGCCAATCCGCGATTCGCGCCCAAGGATGACTCGCAGAACCCTTCATCCCGCCCCTTGATGTATGGCGAGGATGTCCACGTTGCTGACTTTACTGAACTCAAAGACGAGGGCGTGTTTTTTATCAGCGTGCCCGGCGTCGGTCGGTCATGGCCTTTTCGACACAGTGCGTCGGTGTATGGGCCGGCATTTTACACCGCTGCACGCGGGCTCTATCACCAACGGGCCGGCTCTGCGATTACCCTGCAACACTCACAATGGACACGGCGCAAAGCGCCAATGGCGCCCTACTACGAATCCGAGCATATCGCCTTCCCCCGCCATACCGGCGGCCCCAAGGACTACGATCGGTTCGATGTGATTGGCGCTACGATCGATCGTTCTACGCAGACTGAAGAAGTCGCTGGTGGTTGGCACGACGCGGCCGATTGGGATTCGAACGATGCCCATTACACGGTTGTGTTTGACTTACTCAATGCTTACGCACTGGCGCCAAAGCGTTTCACCGACGGGCAACTCGACTTGCCCGAGTCCGGCAATGGCATACCCGATATCCTGGACGAGGCGCGTTACGGATTAGAGATCTGGCGACACAGCATGGACAGCCGGGGCGGTGTCTCGGGCATGCTCGAGACATGGACCCATCCAGACATCAATAACGAGGAAGTGGATTATGCGTTTTCACAGCGGACGCGCTGGTCGTCACTTATCTTCGCTGCGGCTGCGGCTCAATACGCCCAGTTGGTCGCCCCATTCGATTCCGTGGATGCCACTCTCTACCGAGATGCTGCAGACCGTGCCTACGCTTTTGGCAATGATCCGTCCAACTCGCTCGGGCAGACGGTTATCCACGCTAAGCGCAAGCGCGGTAGGGGCGAGCCGTACACAATACATTGGGCCGAGACCGACGAGCACATTGAGCCGTATCTTCTTCATGCGAAGCTCCGACTTTTTCTCCTCACCGGCGAACTACCCTATCTAGAAGGCGTGCGGCGCTTAGCGAAGATGAGCCACAGGCCCTACGAGTGGCACTTCTCACGCAAGGATTTTTCTCCCTGGATCTACTTTAGCCTCATCGAGGCCACCCACGCGCTGCCCCGGGGGCTTGGCAAGCAATGGCGCAAATGGTTCATCCGTGACGCAGACGCCCTCGTCGCGCACCTCGATGAGTCGCCGTACGCCGTCACGTGGCCCCGCAAGCAGGATTACTGGGCTGCCTGGGGAAATAGCGACATGACGAACTTCAACCGGGCTCTGTTCATCGCCTACCAGCTGACCGATGACCCGAAATACCGCGATGCCGCCATCGTGAACACCGATTTCATGTTCGGTGCCAACCCCATGGGCATGTCCTGGACCACCGGTCTCGGTTTCGTTTACCCAATTGACATTCAGCACGAGATGAGCGAGACCGACGGCATCGTCGATCCGGTTCCGGGCATTACGATCTACGGTATTACCGGTGGACCGGTCTACCACAAGTTTCGCGAAACAGTGTGGCAATCGCCTACGCAAGCCGGCACCGTCGATTTTATTAGCCACGAATCGCAACGTAGCCCGCCACTGTGGCGGCGCTGGATGGTACATCCGCATGTCAACGTTGGGCAAAACGAGTTCACCATCCAGGAAACCATGGCGTCGACGATCTTCACCACCGCTATGCTTGCACCGGACAACTGGTCACCAGATGCGTCGGCATTGCCGGCCAAGCCACGCCGCCCAAAAGTGTTGTTTGGGCGTTGGTATCTTCCCTGACCGTTCTTGTTGTCTTGGAAAACACAGGAAATTCCGCCCTGGGGATATCCAACTAACCAACTAGCGGAGTTAGCAATAAGGATGGTGAGAAGTATGCATCGCTACAGCATGTTGACTTATTCACGATCGATACAGAGGGTCATAATTTTCAAGGATTACAAGAAATTGGTTGGGAAACACATCGCCCGGAAATGATTGCCTGTGAGACCGTCGAGGAACAGAAAGAACAGATTCACGAAATACTCGCCGACAATAATTATTACGTGCTTAAACGGGTGCGATGCAATACTTCTTACATCAGGACTAAAGCTTAAGTTTCGAATACAATTTATGGCTATATGGATAACTACGAACTCAGCGAGCGAGTTATTTGAGGCTATCGCCCCGGCCGGCTAATTAAAATTAAAGAATGTTTATATCGATCGGTGTTCTTACCTGGAACGAAGAAGAGTCCATTGAAGCCACCCTTGGTTCTTTGTTCCGACAAAGTATTTTCCGTCTTGTCAGCGATCGCGGGGGCAAGACGGAAGTCCTCGTCGTAGCAAATGGGTGCACTGATAGAACACAAGAGCTGGCACAGGCCGTATTCGATAATTCACAATCGACGAAAATCAAAATTCCAGAAGACGTTCGGTGTCAGGTAGTCGAGCTGAAAGAGAGGGGGAAGGTGAATGCCTGGAACGTCTTCGTTCATGAACTCTCGAATAATGAGGCCGACTATCTGTTCCTGATGGATGCCGACATTCTCGTCAATGAGCGGGACGCGATGTGGTCCATGCTAATCGCTTTGGAGACGGATTCGTTCGCCCAAGTATCGACAGATCAGCCGGTCAAGGACGTGAAACACGGAGCGGCCTCGCCGTTGACCCGGCTGATTTCCCTGGGCACCTCAAAGATGACTCAGGCAGGATCCGCTCAGTTGACAGGCCAGCTCTACTGCATCAGGGCGTCTATGGCCCGCAAAATCCGGTTGCCGCGAGGGCTTTTAGTCGAGGATGGTTTTATTAAGACGCTCGTTTGTACTGACCTATTGACTGCTGAGTCTAATTCTAACCGTATCGCGCGGACCCAGGACGCTTCGCACGTGTTTCAGGCGTACACAGCGATAGGGGATGTTTTAAATAATCAAAAACGACAGAAGGTAGCCCAGACTATTACTTACTTCCTATGTGAACAATTCTTACCTCGACTATCCAGAGATGATCGTTACAGGTTCGCTGAAACCGTTATGAACCGGGAAACTTTAGATCCGGAATGGTGTATACGCCCTTTCAAGGAATATGTCAGGTCCACAACCCGTTTCTGGAACCTATATCCCGACGCATTAACCTTTCGGTTTCGCCGATTGAAGCTGCTGGGTGGCCTGAGCAGGATCGGTTACTTCCCAGTAGCAATAGCGGGTTTTTGCGTAGATTTGATCACATGCTATCAAGCGCACCGTTCTCTCCGACTCCAGCAGGTAGATTTCTGGCCTGACACTCGAACCAAGTATGTTGCGAAGTAGACGGGTTTCGCACTAACCACCAGGATAAGATTGCGAAACGGGATCTCCCCAAGGTTTCCCTGAATTTGGCCCCGACGGAATTGTCTTGTCGTCGCAGCGCGCCATATAAGGAAAGCCAACATCGATTACCCCCATCAGGTCGCGGATTTCTCCTTCGCTGAAATAGCCGGTGTGGTCTGGACCGGTGAAATCGCGGGCCGGAGACAGATCCCGGCCGGACAGAATCTCCAACAACCAGCTGTCGCGTGAATTCCCATTGGTGCGGTCGCTGCGGCCGAAGCTCGAGTGCCGATTGCCACTCAAGTACACGAATACACTGCCGTCGTTGGCGAACAAGTTTTGATAAGCCGGATCCCAGGGCGCCAGATCACCCACGGGGCTGTAGCCGGCCAGAAGATCGGCATAGGCCGGGTGGTTCTTGTACTCGTTTTGGTCTTGACGCATCAGCCACGACCAGGCGACCGAGTAATTGTAGCCTGAGACACGTTCAGCTGGTGGAACGAAGCTCAAGTAGGCACTGTCGGCGAGATAAGTTGCTGCCCACTTGCCCGCAGGGTAGTTCGCCGTCGCCGAATACGACGACTCCAGACTCAGTTCGCCCGCCGGCGAAGGTCCGCTGTGGCAGGCGACACAGTCGCGATCCAGCCGGGGACGGATGCGATGTAGGAATGTCATCCTTTGCTGTTCCACAGCCGAAGCGGTCAGGTCAACCGGCGCTTGGCTTGATGCAATTGTTGTGAAATCCATGGGTACGAACGGTGCGCTTTCAAAGCTCGTTAAAGGCACGAACGCACTGCCCGAATCGACAGACCCGTGACAGGAGGCGCACTGCGCATCGTACTGCGGCCGCTTCACCGACGTATCCACTTGGTGGCCTGGCGGCATGGCAAAGACTCGGGCATGCTGGGCTACGACGTGGCCGTCGGCATCAATTCCCTGGAATAATAGTAATTCGCCTGCCGGCAAGCGTAGATTCACCGACTTGTCGGCCTGTAACGGCACATCACCCCAGGCATCCCCGCCCAGATTGACCGGCAATGCCAGACGCTTATAACCGGTAGCGTTGTTGATACCGAGGTGGGTCGGGTGGTCGTAATATCCCGCGTTCACCGCAAATCGATAAGGCCGCCCGTCGTCCGTGCAGGCGTTGCCGTCCATTTCCTTGACCAGTATGCGCAGCGCGACGATCGTATCGAGCAGCGCCATGTGGTTGGCTTTGCTGGTCCCGCCCGTATGATCCGGCCCGCGCCGGTATGTCAGCCACAGCGGCACATCGGCAATATGCAGAATACTGCTGTCCTGACTCTCGTCAGTGATAACCGGCTGGGCGCGCGGCGGCTGACGGCGGCCCACCCAGGTCGGATAACGGAACATCGTTCCGTCAGTTGGCTCGAGCACCGACTCCAAGCTGCCTTGGGTATCGATCAAATAGATGCCCAGCCGAGCCGGCGTGTACGACGAGCCACTGCCGTAGGCCCCATACATGGCTTCTCCTTGCAGGACATAAGTGGGTTCGGGATTGTGCGCGATGTATGCACGGCCATCGGGGGCGTAAGCAGGGTCTTCGTAGTAGCGATCGATGACGCAGTTGGGGCCGTTGGGGGGCTCTTTGCACATCCCGTTTGGAAATGATGCGATCTGTTCATGGACAACGGGATCGAGTACGACGATTGGCGATGGATTGCCCGCAAGCCCCGCGCCGAGGGTGTGTTCACCCAGGAACGGTACATAGTTATCGATGGATGCGAAGCGCCGTCCGGTCATACCTAACACGGCTCCGCCCGCCAGCTCGACGGCTTTTCCCCACTGGTTCTCGCCCTGCACCCGGCCTAAAAATACCGGCAACTCCATCATTCCATCGGGCGTGGATTGGGTATAGAGATGACGGTCCATCCGTTCCAAATTCCAGGTGTGAAATACGAGGATGCCGTTGCTCCGAAAAAACGGGAAGTCCGCTTCCCCGCCTTCGTTGCGATACACCGAACGTATCCCGCTGCCATCAGCACGTACGGCGACGATGTTGTTCACGTGTTCGAAACCGTGATACGTGCGTGTGCCGTCACTACCAGTTCGTGGATCGAGTCCCCGGCTCGACAGGTACACCCATTCGTCGTTCGGGCCGAAGACCGGCGTGCGATCGTCGCGACGGCGGACTTGGAAATGATGATCCCAAACACCCTTCAGTGGTCCGCCGTCAGCCGAGTACAGACCGAACGGATCGCTGCGTGACATGGTTTGGCCGCTGTGTCGCCCCTGTGGCCGCAGTACACGCGGGTTGATCGCCCGCCCGTCCGCTCCGATCTCGGCAATACATATGTTCCAGCGGGCATCGGGAAACCAGTCCTCACCGGGCTCGGCCATGCGGCACTCGAAAGCCAGTTTACTACCATCATGACTTGCCGCAAGATGACCGAAATCACAGTTCCCGTCGACGCCGCAGAAGGACTCACCGAGAAAATCAATCGGCGGCCCGTTGGGCGCGAGCGTTTGCGGTTGCAGCGGCTGGAGAAAGATCCGCGCACGATCACGCAATCCGTGATCGGACCGGACCGGGTCCCGCTCGAGGGCCCAGAAGATACGCGGTTGCTCTACATAGGCAAGATACTGGACGGGTGCGTCTAATCCGCAGTCCGGGCAGCGCTCCGCTTTTTCTTCGAGAATCCATTGCATGATGGCTGTATAGGTCGGGGAGGTTTCATCGAACAGAGTACCGCCACCGTGGACCAGCCCCTTGGGCTTTGTTTCGTCCAGCGGCTTGCCCAAGAGTCGACTCGATGCGGGATCATCGAGCGAGATAAGATCGAGGAAACGTTGGTAATTGACTTCCGTCTCGCCGCTCGTGAAGGTTGGACCTGCCCCTTGCAGGGCGGCAAAACCGAAGCGTTCCCCCACGTGACACGAGCCGCACTCGCTCGCGAGCAACGGTTGCACCGACGTCTGCCACAGCGCGCGCGCGGTACCACCCGGAGCCTCGGCAGTCGCTTCCGTCACCGTCACCGTGACGGTCGCTGGCAGCGCTGAATCCACGGTCCCGTCATTCGCCGTGTAGCTGAAGGTTTCCTGCCCCGTAAAGCCCGTTGCCGGCCAGTATTCGACTTGCGTGGCGCCGTTGACCAAATATACTCCACCGCCCGCGCTCGGCGTGCTCAAAGACGTGATGGTCAGTGGGTCGTTATCGGCATCCCAGTCGTTGCTGAGCACGGTCAGAATGACGGCGGCCGAATTTTCCTCCGTCTCGACGGAGTCATTGTTTGCCACGGGGGCACTGTTGGACTCGCCACCATCACCGAGTTCTGTCACAGTGACCGTTACGGTCGCGGGCAACTCTGAATCCACGGTCCCATCATTCGCCGTGTAGCTAAAGGTCTCCTGCCCTGCGAATCCTGCTGCGGGCGTGTACTCGACCTGCGTGGCACCGTTTACTAATATCACTCCGCCGCCCGCACTGGGTGTGCTCACATTTGTGATGGTGAGCGGGTCGCTATCCGCATCGGTGTCGTTGCTGAGAACCGTCAGGACGACCGCCGCCGAATCTTTCTCAGTCTCGACGGAGTCGTCGTTCGCCACCGGAGCACTGTTGGAATTGCCTCCCCCACTCATCTCCGTCACCGTCACGGTAACGGTCGCCGGCAACGCTGAATCCACGGTCCCGTCATTCGCCGTGTAGCTGAACGTTTCCTGTCCGACGAAGCCCACGGCCGGCCAGTACTCGACCTGCGTGGCGCCGTTCACCAAAGATATGCCGCCACCCGCGCTCGGCCCGTTCAGATTTGTGATGGTCAGCGGGTCGCTATTCGCATCCGTGTCGTTGCTGAGCACGTTTAGGACGACAGGCGCCGAATTCTCCTCCGTCTCGACGGCGTCATCGTGCGCCACGGGGGCACAATTGAAATTGCCTCCATGCTTCCTTGCTTTACGTTCGCATGATTTAGCTTCGCGTCTCGCTTCGCGTTCTTCAGGGGTTGGGGGCGCAGCCTCGGCCGTCGAAGTTGCCACGCCGACTACTGATGCGGCCAGGACGACGCATGACAACCAATAGCCGATCCCAATCCAGATCACCCATGGGCCTTTCGTGATGATTTCTTTCATACTCTGTCTATCACTCTCGACTTCGTTAATTGCTGAAAAGGCCAAAAAAACCGAGCTGCCCACACGAGCGGACAAGTCAGCGAGTTCTAGTATCGTTTGGGTTTGTCATGTAGCTTGAATCTTTGCGCTATCTAGGAAGACCACGCGTCCAAAATACCTATTTGTCCGGTCCTTTAGAGGTGTAGTCCACGATCCAGGAGAATGCGTATTGTGATTCGATAAACGGATTGATTCTTTGGACCAATGATTCCGCGAATTTCCACAGCGGTAATTGCGATGTAAAATGTTAACTTTCCGTTCGGCATCTTTCGTGTAGCGTTCTTGTTTGAAATAGGTTATTACGGCAATACGTAATCGATGAAAGCATGGATATTCTCTGATGAACGGCCCGCCTCAATGTTCCGTCGCAATATTGCGACAGAACTGGTTGTTTATAGACACATGAGCTATGGAATAACCGCACAACCGACCGAAGATATGGGCTACGAGAGGTGTAGCACTTCAGCAAGCACCGCACAATCGGCTACTCGATTATTGGAATTACTTACGCTTGCAGAAATGAAATTTGCTTTTTGATGTAATTCAGAAAAATCGAACTCCTTCTCCTGATAGACGGACTTCAAAGGGGAAAATTGCGCGTGCGGTTTCGGTGAAAAATTTAACTACTGTGCTGGCTCTATCCCACAATAGAATCGTTGGGGCTATTCTGAGCAATTGCAGTTGGGTTCCGATGGCAGACGCTACCATCGCATGACCGACAGCAAGATCGAACGCTGGCGCCGGTCACTGAACCCCCGGTCTTACTTGAGAACTATTACCTGCCGGGCGAGTAGGAGTGGCGTATCGGGACGTTTGTCAATCATTACATCGGGCGGAGTTATCATGAGAGCTTGAACACTCTGACGCCTGAGGATGTCCGTCACCGGTGCGGCCGGGCCATCTGGAGTGGACGCGAGAAAATTTGTCGTGCGACCGTGGAAAGCAGAACGCGTTTGCATCGCCAAGCTATGGCCGCTTAACATCAAACCAAGCAGCCAAACACGCTCTTATCCTGAACAACAAAATGTCCGAAAAGCTCTGACGGGATACATGCCGCGATATGGGTCATGATCGCGTTCTTGCGCTCGTTGAATCGAGTCTCTTTGATCTCATCAGATGGGAAGGCAGTCGGAAGGGTGCATCATCATGATACCAGCGAATCATTTTTTGAATGTTCGCTCGCCAATATTCTAGTTCGCTCGAGTTTTTACCCCAACGATTCCAGACTCTTGTTTGAAAAATTCGGCGTTTCAGAGTGACTAGCACACGGCCACCTACCCATTCTGGAGATTCGAGAGTATACCGACCGAGATGTCGGGATCGACAACATAGCAATAACGATGTTTGGCGCTGATTAATCCCAAGGCCTAAACCATGTTATTGACGTTTTAACAAGCGTAGTACCGGAACATCAACTTAGCAAGCCGCCACCAATCCGCCAATACCAACGTCTGTGTTGGGGAGTTGCGATGGTAGCTCTGGATCACTTTCTCCACCTCATCGAGTATCCTTACAAATCGCGATTTGCGATCAAGAACTATCGTAGAATGAACGATATACAGATTGCGCGAGAGAACAAAACGGGTGCACCCGATAATACTCGACGAACAATTTATTATTCGTCGATTCAATCAGGCTGACTAGCTCACTAAATTTTGTACTGATTTTACTGTTGGAGAAATTAGAATTAAGTCGATTCAACTAGCGAGACGTTTCGTACCGAGCGACTGGGGTGGAACCGAAACCGTTATCTTCGAAACGAGTAAACGACTGCTCGCCCTCGGGCATTCCACCGAGATCCTGTGCACACTGGCGACAGCGAGCGGAGTGGCGGAGGAGATCGATGGGGTACGGGTGCGCCGTTTTCCTTATTTCTACCCTTACATAGGGTTAAGCAGGGAGGCTAGACATTTGCTCGACCGAAAGGGCGGGAGCCCTTTTTCCTTCAGCCTGATGCGCGCGCTGAACTCTGTTCCGGATCTTGATCTGATTCATTTGCATGCCGGTAACCGAATCGGCGGAATTGGCCGCTATATAGCACAACGCCGCCGCATCCCTTATGTGGTGTCCCTTCATGGCGGTGTTTTCGACGTGCCAGTGGAGGAGGCGGCAACGTGGAGCGCCCCCTCCAGGGGATCATTCGAATGGGGAAAAATCTTTGGCTGGTGGGTCGGCTCCCGCCGGGTGCTCGACGACGCTGCGGCAATTCTGTGCGTTGGATACAATGAGAAAACACTGACCCAGGAGCGATACCCCAACAAAAGGGTCATCCATCTGCCAAACGGCGTCGATCCGGTGCGCTTTGCTCGGGGCGACGGCCTACAATTCAGGGCCCAGCATGGAATTCCACCCGATGCATACGTAATACTGACCGTTGGCCGAATCGATCGTCAGAAAAACCAGCTATTACCCGCGCGGCTATTGCCAAAACTACACAACATACATCCAAAAACGCATCTGCTGTTTGTCGGCAATGTGACGAGTCCCGCGTACTATGATGAGCTTACGGCAGTGATTCGCAATGTTGGAATCGAACGGCACGTAACCATTGTGCCTGGTCTACCGGCAAGCGCTCCGGATCTGGTCGACGCTTATCACGCTTCTGACGTTTTCCTGTTGCCGTCGATCCACGAGCCGTTTGGCATCGTAATCCTGGAAGCGTGGGCCGCGGGGAAGCCGGTATTGGCAAGCAACGTCGGCGGCATCCGGCATCTTGTCGAGCATAGTCATGATGCGCTCAGTTTCGATCCGGGCGACGAACAGACGTTTCTCGAGGTCTTCGAGGAGCTGGCCCGTAACCCCGAGACAGCAAAAAGAGTGGAGGCTGGTATGAAGAAGGCTCACGAACGATTCGACTGGGACGTTATCACGAGAAGCCTGATTGAGATCTACGAGGATGCTGTAGACGCAGGCGCACCGGAAAAATAACAATTGGAGCGACTGCTTTGGTATCAAATCACGATTATTCCCGACTTGAAAGAAACAGAAATAGGAAGTACCGGTCACGTTTAGAGTCCGCAGGACCTAGATCAGCATCAGTCGGGTACTGATCCGCGATGGAAGCCAAAGAATTAATTTTCACTATTGGCAGCCTGTTCTGTGTGCCGACCGGTGTCCTCCTTGCCCGGAGTCACCCTCGTATTCTTGGTCTCGTATTCTTTGCCCTTGTCTTTGGCACGACCCAGACCGAGAGCCTTTTTGGCTTACCGACTGACATTAACTTTCTGAGCCGGGAATGGTATCGGGGAACAACCCGCGGTATCGAAGTCTCCTACTTGGACCTGCTCGCTCTGATCCTTCTGTTTGCTAGTCTTTCCACGCGCCGTCGCGAACGGATACCGTTTGTTCGACCGCCCAGCCTCGGAATGCTCGTCGCATTCTTCGCTTGGGCGGCGTTCAATGTATTGGTGACCAGCGATCCGAAGATATTCGGTCTGTTCGAATTGACGAAGATCGCCCGTGGCATATTACTCTTTACGGCGGTCGCAGCGTACGTTCGGTCGCCGCGGGAGGTGCGTCTATTCGTGTGGACACTCGTGATCGTTATGTTTTACGAGACCGCCGTGGCGCTGCAAGATCGATATATCTTCGGCATTCATCGAATCAGTGGAACGTTGCCGCACCCAAACAGCCTCTCGATGTACTGTCTTCAAATTCTCCCGATTCTCATATCCGTGTGGTTCGCACGGGATATCTCACCAAATCTTAAGAAGGCAAGCTTGGCGGCCAGTCTGGCGGCTGCCGTAAGCATCATATTGACAATCAGCAGAACCGGAATTGCATCATTGATTTTCCTCATGATGGTCTCGCTAGTTTTGAACATCCGCTTCCGTTTTACCATTCGTAACATTGGGCTTGCCGCCCTGCTCGCCTTGGCTGGCACTGGAATGCTGGTCAAGTCGTGGGATACAGTGCTCACTAGATTCGCGTCATTCGATTTTCAACAGGAATATACGACCGAACAAGGAGATCGAGGAAGCTATTTTCGCAAAGGCCTCCCCGCCCTTAACGACAACCCGGTATTCGGCGTCGGTCTGAACAACTGGAGCTACTGGATCAGTAACCGCTATGCTGCAAAGGCGGGGTACGAGAGTGAGCCCTACCCCAGCGCTGAATTTGCTCCGGACGCAATCGGTCAGGAAGCCCCGGCGCACAATCTCTACCTGATAACGGCCGTCGAGCTGGGTTGGCCCGGCCTCCTGTTGCTTTTGGCACTTATTTCGCGCTGGCTATATATCTCAGGGAAGGGGCTGACTAGCGCCAGCGAAACACTCATCGATCGCGTCCGCCTGGGCGCCTGTCTTAGCCTGTGTGGAGTATTGATGCAGAGCGTGACGGAGTGGGAATTCCGTCAATCGTCCCTTTTCTTTCTGGGCCACATTGTCATGGCCGTGGCCGCCGTCATTTACTACCACACAAAGCGGAATCCGCGAGCGTGAGCGAACGCGTTGTAATCAGCAAGAAGCTGGTAATGATCAACAGCGCCAGCTCCTTTGCAACGCGCCTGCTGAGCATTTCCGTACTCATCTGGCTCCAGCAATACCTGCTCAAGCGAATATCGACGGAGGAGTACAGTCTTTTGCCGGTGCTCTTCTCCGTGATGATGTTTGCCCCATTCATTACCATGGCCTTGGTGGGTGGCATTAGCCGCTACGTGCTCGAAGCTTATGCCAAGGAGGATGATGAGCGCGTCACTCAGATCGTTTCCACAATGTTCCCCATCCTTTGCGCCGCGGGAATTGGTCTTTTTGCCGCCGGGGTGACTTTCGCATGGAACATAGACTACGTATTCAGGATCGCACCGGAATATGTCGATGATGCACGCATCATGCTGACCCTGCTCATGTTCTCCGCCGCGATCCGGCTGCCGGTGGCGGCATTCGGCGGCGGCCTGTTCGTGCGCCAGCGCTTCGTCCTTCAGAATCTGATCGAACTTGGCACCGAATGCTTTCGGCTCTCTCTTTTGTTGACGCTATTGTTCGGTCTGAGTACTAGCGTGGTTTGGGTCGTCGTAGCAACCGTCGCCGCGGATCTGCTCAATATCACGGCGATGACTACCGTCTCACGCCGTCTCGTACCCGCGCAATGTTTCCAGCGCACCCATATTCGTTGGCACCTCGCGAGAAATCTGATCAGCTTCGGTGGCTGGAATTCGTTAGATGGGTTCTCCGGTATGATCAGGAAGGCCGCGGACCCCATCATTCTGAACCGACTGGCAACGCCCCTGGACGTCGCCTGTTTCCATCTCGGTGCGCTCGTTCCCAATCGCCTGGAAGTCATCATCAATAATGCGTTCGGTAATTCCGTGGCACCCGTAATCATTGGCATGCATTCGCTGGGGCAGGATGAAAGACTTAAGCGTACTTATCTGCGTCTGGGACGGTTTGCGCTGTGGGGTTTACTGGTAGTGGTTGCTCCATTCCTGGTCCACTTCGAGCAGATCGTCAGGCTCTATGTGGGCGACACCTACCTGGCTGCGGGAACGGTGTTGTTCCTGCTCCTCGCAGTGTATCCGATCGTGTATGGAAATATTCTTCATTCCGTTATTGCGACAGCAAAGATCCGCGTGCGCTCCCTGGCTATTCGGAACTCCGTTTCTACAGCCGCCAATCTGCCGCTGACATTACTTCTCGTGGGGCATTATCAATTGGGGGCAATCGGGGCGGCCGCTGCCACGTTCGTCACTTATGGTCTCGGCTCACTGCTGCTGCTCTGGCCCTTCGGAAAACACATTGCGGGGGCGACATGGCCTGAAGTATGGCGGGAAATTCTGCTGCCTGGATTCCCGCCCTTTTTTGCAGCGTTGCTGGTGATGAATGGGCTCGTGGGGGCATTCCCCGCCGAGACCTGGGCGACCTTGGCTCTCAATGCCTTCATGGGGACCTGTGCATACTTTACCGTATTATGGTTCATGATGAAGGACATCGACAAACGGCAACTCAAGGAGGCCCTACGATACATTCTCGACCGAAAGTGGATTCGCTCCCGTGCGAGTCTCGGCTAAATCCATCAGCGCAGCGGCTCAGTAATGGTGCTCGATTATGGAATCGAGCATCGACGCGATGGAAAAACCGACTTCATCGTTGTTTATACATCGGAGCTGCGCGCCACACGTACGGAACTTACGCTTCATTTTAGATTTGGTAAGCGAAATTCGTTTTGGCAATCGTACTGTTTGGCCACAAGCGCGGCCAGGCGAGTACGGCGCGGTAACGCCTGCAGGCGTTGATGCTGAATTAAGATTGATCCGATTCATCGTCTAGGCGCCCGCGCCCCAAATCTAGTCCAGTCCGGGCGGGACTGTTCAGATTTCTGTGCCAATGTAGTCTCGTATGGTTAACAAGATCGAAGATCCAGTACGGCATCAAGTCGACTCGCGTAGCCGAATTCCTAGAATAGCGATAATTCGATCAGATTCCGGCCCCGCATGAGGATGTGGGCCGCCCCATACAGTACGATCGATAGAATGCAGTGAGATAATACGTGCTTTATACTTCGTGTGAATCACGACAATGATGTGGGGTACGATGCCTGATACGATTACGGTGGTATGCGCTGCGGACAATGCATTCGCTCTTCCGATGGCCGTCATGCTCCAATCAATGTCGCACAACCTTGCAAAGGATAGAGTAGCTCAAGTCCATATTCTTGACGGTGGCATTACCGCCGAGAATCGACGGAAGATCGGTAATTCATGCACCGATAAGCGGATATCACTGCATTGGTGGAATGCCGATATCACTTGAATCAAGAACGCCAAGGTCTCGGGCCACCTAAGCCTCGCCACGTATTTCAGACTGTTGATACCGAATGTGCTCTCGGAGGGAATTGAGAAGGCCCTTTATTTGGACTGTGATGTCGTTGTAGAGCGGGACGTTGGAGCGCTCTGTGATCTCGACCCAGGAGGCCACTATGTTCTCGCGGCTCAGGACCTGGCGGTTCCGGTCGTCTCGTCACCCATGGGCCTCAAGCTCTACAAGGAACTCGGGCTTGACGGAAGCAAAAAGTATCTTAACGCGGGTGTTATGCTCATGAATCTCAAGAAATGGCGAGATAACGGTATCAGCAAGCGTGTTGTTGCTTACATTCGGGAGAATGAAGAGAGCATTCAATTTTGTGATCAGGATGGGATTAACGCCATCATACCCGGTCAGTGGGGCGAATTTGATCCGCGCTGGAACCAGATGTCTCAGATTTACGGCCTCTCCTCATACAGGGAAAGCCCTTACGACCAAGAACGGTTCGAGAAACTCCTCCGAGATCCATACATAAGACACTTTTCGGCATCTGCTAAGCCGTGGAACCACCAGGGATCCAATCGAAACATGTCGCGGTTCTTCTATTATCTGAAAAGGACGGCGTTCGCGCACGACCTCAAGAGGCCCTTTCGGGCGACTCTCTTTGGCAGGATTCTAGACAGGTCGTTGAGGGCCCTGCGCTAGTCGAATTCTCTCAGATTACCTTGCGTCTTAATGAAAATGGATAGGGCACGCGGACCAGATTGTGGCCGAATTTCCGGAGCATCGATTTGAAGATTTTAATGCGGCAAAGACCCGACGTAGATTTCTTACATCAGCCATTCGCTAATTCGAACTCTTCACAAAATAGTTTCAACGGCATCGAAGAAACTCTTTCTCCAACTGGACCAATTAAACGTGTCTTCGAAGGCCGCACGACAACGTGCCCGCATCTCCCGGTAGGCATTTCGATCCTTGAAATTGTCGGCTACTAATCGAGCAAATATAGCGGGATCATTCCCGATGTCGGCGAGAAAACCCGTCACGCCATGGTCCACGATTTCCTGTGCCCCACCAACGCGGCAAGTCAGAGACCGGAGGCCGAACGAGTGGGCTTCGCAGAAAACAATTCCATAGCATTCTTTTTGGGTCGGAAGAATGAAGTAGGAAGACTCGCGAAAGAGTTGCAGTAGCTCTTCGAGTTGGGACGGGTCTCGCTTATCGAGAAACGGGATGACGCGAAGAGTTTCGCTGGTCGGATTGGGCGGGACGGTCCCGACGACCGTCAGTTCGCTGGGCACTCCAATCGAATTGAGAGCATCGCAGATTCTGATCGCAATATCCCCACCCTTGCGCTCCCAGTCCACGCCTACAAACAACAGCCTGCACACTTCCTCTTGGTTCCAGGGTCCCGATTTCACGGCCTCCAGGTAAGAGGGTACATGTTCCGGGCTTAAGTTTGCCCCGTAACAAGCGATTCGGATCTTCGCTTCGGGAACGCCGCAATTTGCGATGGCGGAGTTTGCCGCCCACTCGGAGGGGTAGACGAACAGGTCCACGTTTTCAAAAGCACGTTTTTCCAGGGCCAGCATACGATTCTTGGAGTCCAGCTTGAAATTATCGAACCCCCTGTAGCCGAAATCGATGAGCTGCTGTCGAGTGCTGTCGCTTGTAAATATCAGGGGACGGTCGCATCGAAGATCCGCGATTTCAACAAAAGAGTGATCGCCAAAATAATACTTTCTTCGCGTTTGTCCAAAAATTCATCGACAATCGGCTGCAGTTTTTTTCGGTAAAATCTTGAGGACGCATTCCGATAAAAAGGATTCTTGCTCATAGTCCGAAGCGTTCGATTGGAAATTGCGGCCAATCGGGAATTTGGATATCCGAGTTTATGACAATACTGCAGATTGACGTTGCCTCGTCTCAAAGTATTGCAAATGGCAAATGGTATCCCTGACCACGTTAATTGGTCATCCAGATCGTGCCGGTTTACGACAAGGATATTCTTGCATCTATACTCAACATTAGAAGTCTCAGGGATTTGCATTCGCTGGCGCCTGACGAAGATTCTCAGGTGAAGCGTGGACGTGATTCCGAATTGGTACAGTCTGACCCACCAAGCCAGGATTCTACTGAGAACTTTCAAAACATCAAGCAAGCTCTCCGGTGAAACCTCCATGCTGCTATTCGATGTGCCAGCCAGCCAGGTCGGGCGCTGCCGCGACCTGGCCCCGCGAGTTCGCAATGGTCCCCATGGTGTTGCGCGACACAGGTACGATGCGTAGACTTCATTCGGTACTACTAAGAATAAGCCCGTCGCCAGTCGGCCTTCAGGGTCACCAATTTCGGTCACCGAGCTGAACCTGCAAACGCGACACGGGCAGGGCAATGGCGACAGGGGGTGTATAGGTCAATGTCCTGCGTAATCCGGAACGTCACCAATGTAGGCGGACGGTGGGCTCGCAAATTGGCTTCCGTGTGGAAAAAGTTGTAATGACGGAAGCACCCGATGTATATATTTCGCGGCTTGCGAGTCGCCCGCGTTTGTGTGCGGAATTCGCTAACGCGCATCCTGTCAACCAATGTCGCTCGAAAACGAAACTTTGAGGATAGGGATTACCACTTTCGGTTGCGATCTAAAATCGGGTATGAGCCGATATGCCTCCAACCTGATTGCGCAGTTCGCCGCGAATCCTGGTAAAGACACATTTGAGGTTCTGTCCCACAGCAGTGGGATACACGAGTTCATGCCGAGCGCAGAATGCATGACGGCTGTAAGTGTCCCGGAGTGGTTACGCAACCCGATGCTCAACATCGCCTGGCACCAGCTCGCGTTGCCCGCGGTTTGCGGGCGTAGGCGTTTCGACGTGTTGTTTCTGCCCGCGGCCAGTCGCCGGACCCCGGTTAGAGTGCCGTGCCCTACGGTTGGGACGGTCCATGACTTGACACCCTTTCACATGGCCGGAAAGTACGACCACGCGAGGATGTTCTACCAGACCCGGGTGCTACCGCTGCTGCTGAAAAGGCTGACCCGCATCATCGCTATCAGCGAGAGCACCAAACGCGATCTCCTCGAGTACGTAGGAGTGCCCGAGCATCGGGTAGCGGTAGTTCACTCCGCAGCCGACACCGACATGTTCTACCCGCGGAACCGTGACGCTGCCGTGAACCGCGTTCGGGGGTACGGTGTACGCGCCCCATACGTGATCTATGTTTCCCGCATCGAGCACCCCGGAAAGAACCACGTGCGGCTGATCCGCGCATTCGAGTCAATCAAGGCGAGTGACGCGATCCCTCACCAATTGGTTCTCGCGGGCGCCGACTGGGTGCGAGCCGATGAGGTCCGCCACGCGGCGTCGGAATCCCCCGTGCATGACCATATATTGTTCACCGGCTATGTGCACGGCCGAGACCTCCCCGATCTGTACTGCGGCGCCGACGTGCTGGTCTTTCCCTCGCTGTTCGAGGGCTTCGGCCTGCCGATACTAGAGGCGATGGCCTGTGGAGTGCCGGTGGCTTGTTCCAACGTCTCGTCGATGCCCGAGATCGCCGGTGACGCCGCGGTGTTGTTCGATCCTCTCGACGTAGATTCCATTGCCCAAGGTCTCCTCGCTCTGCTAGCCTCAGAGGATGAGCATGCATCCTTCGTCCGCAAGGGCCTTTACCGCGCCAGTCAATTCAGCTGGGAGAAGACAGCAATGCAAACACTCGATGTGATCCGCGGGGCCGCGAAAAGATGAGGCCCGATTCCCGCCTGGAGGTACTGAAACGGTGCAATTGCTCGCCACTGGGAGAGAACGGCCATAACGATTGATTCCAACAGCGGTGGTACAGCGAATGTGAGTGGGTCGCTAGCGCTTAAGCTCTGGGGGACTTTGCTGGTATCGGTCGTGGCGCTCGGTATCGGTTTTCAAGGCGGCATTGAGGAATTGGTACGCCGTTGGGACAATCAGGAAGAGTACAGCCACGGCTACCTGATCGTCCTTGTCAGTCTTTACCTGCTCTGGCAGAAACGCGCCGAACTGAATGTGTTGCAGTTCCAGCCGTCCTGGACTGGGGCAGTGGTCGTCGTCGTAAGCGCTATAATTGCTCTGCTCGGCGAATTGACCGCTTTGTTCCTGCTGATCCACTACGCGCTTGTCGCGATGCTGCTGGGCCTTGCCCTCGCGCTGATGGGGTGGCGCGGACTGCGTATCGTACTGGTTCCGATTCTGCTGCTGTTGTTTGCGATTCCCCTCCCGTATTTCATCGATTCGGATCTGTCCGGTGAGCTTCAGTTACTGTCCTCCGGAATTGGCGTTGCGGTCATCCGCGTATTCGACATACCCGTCTATCTCGAGGGCAACGTCATCGACCTCGGTGTGTACAAGCTCCAGGTCGTCGAAGCCTGCAGCGGGCTGCGGTACCTTTATCCGCTGATGAGTTTTGGATTCATCTGCGCGTACATCTGGCGGGCGCGCTTCTGGAAGAAGGCCGTGTTGTTCTTATCGACCATTCCAATCACCATTTTTATGAACAGTTTTCGGATCGGCATCATCGGTGTGCTGACGGACAAGGTCGGTATCGAGGCTGCGCAGGGATTCCTGCATGACTTCGAGGGGTGGTTCATTTTCATGGCGTGCGTTGTGGTGCTATTCGCGGAGATGTGGTTGCTCGCACCGATCGGAAAGGGTGACCCCACGGGTTGGGGAATGTTCGACATGGGCGCAAGCTCGCCGCCCGATAAACCCTCTGCAAGTCAGCCACTGCACACGTTGCCGACCGCGTTTTTGTTCTCCACACTGGTAGTTTTCGCAGTGGCGATCTCCGGCTATTCGATCGCAGAGCGTTCCGAAAAGGTGCCTTCTCGGGCTTCCTTGGGCACTTTCCCCCTCACGCTGGACGAGTGGCGTGGCCAACCGGATCACATTACGCAGCCGGTTCTGGATATTCTCAGTCTGACCGACTACCTGCTGGCGAACTACACGCACCCTGCGGGCGATGTTCTCAATCTATACGTGGCTTATTACGAAAGCCAACGCAAGGGTACGTCTCCGCATTCGCCGCGGGTCTGCATCCCTGGTGGGGGCTGGCAGATCGCGTCGCTGAGCCGCGAACAGCTCGACCTGGATCAGAGTGGCGGGCCGGCGTTGAATTTTAACCGGGTCATCATCAAACGAGGCGAGCAGCGGCAGCTCGTCTATTACTGGTTCCAGCAGCGCGGCCGCCTGATGGCAAACGAATATCTTGTGAAGTGGTACTTGTTGGCGGATGCTCTGACCAAAAACCGGACGGATGGTGCACTGGTCCGGCTCACAACGCCTATCGACAGCCGAGAGTCCATTGAAGCGGGGGACCGGCGTCTTCGACAATTTGCACGATCTACCATCCCGCTTTTGCATGATTACATACCTAAGTAAGATCGGTTGCGCGAGCAAATGATCGTCGGAGCGAACTACCTGCTTCCTGTTTGCATCGCCCTGACGATCTGCATGGCGCTGATTCCGTTGCTGGTCCGCGTGGCGCCGCGCTTCGGACTGATGGACCGGCCGGACCCGCGCAAGGTTCACACCACCCCCGTGCCGCGAGTCGGTGGCCTCGCGATAGTCATCGGGGGTCTGGTCGCAATACTGATCTGGCTGCCGTTGGATCGACTCACGCAATCCTATCTCGCCGGGGCCGCGGTGTTGGTTGCCGTTGGTGTTTGGGATGACATTAAAGAGCTCGGGCATTACGCCAAATTCGCCGGCCAACTGATCGCGGTTCTGATCGTGGTTTTGTACGGTGATTTGTACATTACGCGACTGCCGTTTGGATGGGAGGCCGTACCCGCGGGATTCGGAATACCGTTCACGATTTTCGCGATGGTCGGCATGATTAACGCCATTAATCATTCGGATGGCCTTGACGGTTTGGCGGGCGGCGAGTCGATGCTGTCGTTGGTTGCGATCGCGTATCTCGCCCACCTAGCGGGGCATGCCGGGGCGGTAATTATCGCTTTGGCCATGGTGGGCGGGGTGCTGGGATTCTTGCGCTTTAATACCTTTCCCGCGCGCATATTCATGGGCGACGCGGGCAGCCAGGTGCTGGGGCTTACATTGGGTATTCTCGCGGTCTTCTTGACCCAGAAGATCAACCCGGCCCTGAGCGCCGCTGTTCCTGCCTTACTTCTGGGACTTCCGATAAGCGACATCCTTGCGGTGTTCTATCTACGCATCCGTCACGGCATGAACTGGTTCCGGGCGTCAAAGAACCATATTCACCACCGCCTGCTGGCGCGGGGATTCGCCCACCATGAATCGGTCGTGGTGATCTATTCCATCCAGGCGCTGCTCGTCGTGCTCGCGGTCGTGTTGCGCTACGAGTCGGACGGATTGATCCTCGGTCTGTATGTCGCCATCGTGTGCGCGGTCTTTCTCGCTCTGACCGTCGCGGAGCGGCGTGACTGGCACGCCCACAGGCACCGCCAAACGAGTGTGTTTTTTCGCGCTGTCAGCGCGGTGAAGGACCATCGACGGTTCGCCACTTGGCCGCTCGCCGGGCTGCGGTGCATCATACCGGGATTCATGGTCTCGATCAGTGCTACCGCCGGTGAGTTGCCATATGACATGGGAGTCGTGGCGACGGTGCTGTTCGTAGTTTTGTTGCTCGATTTGTCATTCGGCAATCGGGCCACCTCGATTATAGTGCGTGGAATCGTCTACGTTAGCGCGGTCTTCACGGTATATCTTGGCATCGCCCACACACCCGAATTGCTGCGGGAGCACGAATGGTGGATGACAGCGTTCTTTGGTGCAATTATTGTTGCGATCGCGGTCACTGTACGTTTCGACGATCGCGAAATCCTCAAACCGACGCCGCTCGATTATCTGATTGTCTGCGCTGTGATCGGTGTTGTCATTGTAGATACTAAAGGATTGCTAAACGGTGATTTCGGGGTTATGGCTGTTCAAGCGATCGTGCTGGTGTACGGTTGCGAGGTGCTGCTGAGTACGGCGCGGCGGCGCTGGACCGTGCTTAATATCGCATCGTTGATTTCCATGGGGCTAGTTTCGGCGCGGGGTCTTATGTAGCGAGTTTCGCGGGTTTATAGCCGTTTCAATTCCGGTCGATAAGTGCTAAAAATGAAAGGTATAAATTCCAATTGTTGTTGAGGGTGTTCGAACGATGAAATCAAATGGACTGCGCGCAATCGGTTTTGTGTTCGCCCTTGCGTTGCTAGCTGGATGCGGTGGTGCGGAGGACCGAAAAGTAAAGCACTTTGACAAAGCGACGGAGCTTTACGAGGCTGGGGAATTTGTCAAAGCGAAGCTTGAGTTCAAGAATGTCCTTCAAATCGATCCGCAGAACACGGAAAGTCTGTACATGCTTGGACAGCTTGCCGAGAAAGAGGGGAGTTGGAGGGCCGCATTCACCAATTACAGTCGTGTCGTCAAGCTCGAGCCGGCGCATATCGCAGCCCACGCCCGGCTCGGGCGCCTCTACGTTAAAGCCGGAAAAATCGACAAGATCATGGAATCGGCCGAGGCTCTGCTGAACCACGATCCAAACGATCCGGATGGCCTGATGCTGCGTGCGGCTGCAATCAGACTACAGGGAGACGACAAGGGCGCCGTGGAGACGGCCGAGCAGGCGCTCGCCGCTGATCCAGACCACGCCGATGCAATGACTTTTCTTGCCCTGGCGTATTCGGCGACCGACCGCGTTCAAGACAGCATGGAAATGTTGACCAAAGGAATCGAAGCACATCCCGAGGACATCACGCTACGGCAGGTCAGAGCCAAGCTGGCCGACGCGTGGGGTGACAGCGATCAGACGGTCGACGCCCTCCAGGAGATCATCGCATTGGACCCTGAAAACCTGTCGCACCGGGCGCGTCTGGCCGCCTTGTACGTCAAACAGGGTCGGCTCGACGACGCCGAGCGCGTATTGCGTGAGGCCCTGCAGGCACAACCTGACTCGAACCGTGCCAAACTCGTGCTGGTCGATTTTCTGGCGAAAAAACGCGGCTGGGACCCGGCGGAGCAAGAGCTGCGGCGCTTCATAGAGGCGGATCCAACCGCATACGAGCTACAGGAATCGCTCGCTAAGCTTTACGTAGCTACCGTTAAAGGAGAAGAAGCCGAAAAGGTCTACCGCAACATCATTGAGGGTGACGGAACCGGGCAATATGGTCTTCAAGCGCGAAACAAGTTAGCCGATCTATTGCTTGCCAAGAAGCAATTTTCAGAGGTGGAGACTCTCATCAAAGAGGTTCTCGAGCGCAATCCGCGTGATGGTGACGCATTGCTGATCAGTGGCAAGCTTGCGATAGCGAATAACGACCCGGACCGGGCGGTTTCCGATCTGCGAACGCTGCTGCGCGACCGGCCGAACTCCTCCGAGGCCCTGGTTCTTCTCTCCAAAGCGCACTTTCTAAAACGCGAGGGGGGTTTGGCCAAGCTCAATCTCGAGAAGGCGGTGGCGGCGAACCCGGGGAATGCGAATGCGGCGCTCCCTCTGGCTCGAATACTCGATCGATCGAATGAGCGAGACGCGGCGAAGAAAGTCCTGAACAAATTTCTTGAACAGAAGCCGGATAATTTTCAGGCTTTGGAGGCCCTTATCACAATCCAGATCAATGAGCAGGACATGGACGGTGTCGAACAGACCGCGCAACGGCTGCTAACGGCATATCCCGATCATTACTTCGGTTACTACGCTACGGGAGCGGTCAATCAGTCCCGCAAGCAGTTCGGCGAAAGCATCAAATGGTTCCAACAGGCACTCGATCGGGAGCCCAATTTAGCGCCCGTGCGTGCCCAGATGGCCAAGAGCTACGCGGCTCAAGAGCGGTTTGATGAGGCACTGATAGCGGTGAAGACGGCGTTGGAGCATGATCCGGAACAGTTCGATGCGAACCTGCTGCTCGGTGGCTTGCTGAGTCGCGACAAGAAAATCGACGAGGCCGTTGCTGCCTATCGTAAGGCGATCGCGACGCGGCCGAAGGCGCTGGTGCCTTACCGGAATCTCGGCCGGCTACTGTTCTCTGAAGGTAGATCGGAGCAGGCGATAGCGTTGTATCGCGAGGGTATTGCGGCTACCGGGAACGACCCCAAATTGGGCACTGAGCTTGGGTTTATTCACGAGCGACTTGGTCAAACCGAGGCCGCCATCGCCCAATACGAGGCCGTGCTCGAAAAGAGCCCTCAATCCAAGCAGGCGGCCAACAACCTGGCAATGTTGCTGGTCACGGTTCGAGAGGACGATCAGAGCCTGGAGCGAGCGAAGGCTCTTGCGGCGGTGCTCGAAGGCACAAGATTCGCGCCCTATGGCGACACAATCGCCTGGGTGCGGCTTAAGGCCGGCGAACCCGAGGCAGCGGTGGAGATTCTTGAGGGGATCGTACGGCAAATCCCGGACGATCCGACCATCAACTACCACCTCGGCATGGCGCTATATCAAAGCGGAGACACGAGCGCTGCCCGTCGCTACTTGGAGAAGGCCCTGGTCGGAAAACTGACTGAACGCGATTCGCAGGATGCCAGGGAGACGTTGAGTAAAATGGCCGAGTAAGGTGTCTCGCAGTGAGGACCGCGCGGGTTCTCCAGCATGAGTGCAGTGGGCATGTCGGCCACCGGAGCAAGGCCTGTGTGCGCTTGAAATCCGGACCTGGGGGTACCACCTCACGGTACCCACTCTTGCTCGGACGTCACTGGGTATAGGGGTCCGTAACAACTGGTTTCAAAACTGAAAGAAATACTACGGTTATATTCGCTCTGAATTTTCCAATATAACGATTCAGGTTTTGTCGCCTCTTTTGATGCAGTAACCGTTGTTTAAATTGTGTTGTTCGGTCAAGTCATCGCGATGGCAATGATTTTTCCTTCCGAGTCGCGCCAGCCTACGCAATTTCTCAGTCAAAGTCAGAGAAAAATCCGAGTGCCGATGAGTAATTGATACGCAAATTGATTGTATTGGTGATTTTTCTCACATCGCCTTTATAGCCGCGCGAGCATAATGGAAGAACGAATCAAAAGGAGGTGCATATGCAGATAATTACCCGCCAAGTCGGTGATGTGATCGTTCGAAACGATGATGTCGAAATCTTTGTGTTGAGCGTCGACGACAATGAAGTGAAGCTCGGGATAGAAATCCGCAGCAGTGACCGTTTCGGTGATAATCTTGCCGCTCGCCAATTATATGTCGAAAGTGGACGACACGAGAGTTAGCCTGAGTATTTCGTCAAGGTGGACTGGAGCCGCGGACGGGTATGTCTGGGTGCCTGAGGTGCCGGTCTAGCCTATGGTGACCCTGCTGACCTAGATCCGTGACCGAGGCGCTCACTTGGGCATGGTCGTCACGATTTTACGGGTGGTGCTGATTCTGATTGCGAGCAATTTTCTTTGCCGGTAGTTCTTCACGCTTACCGGTAAGCGCGCATTCCCGTTTTTCGTGAAATACGCTGCCATGAGCGCTAGATGGGCTCCCCAGGTCGGATCTCACGACCCTAATTTTTGGGCAACAGGTCCGGCAGAAAGGTGGTGATGACCGGAAAGTACCAGAGGATGATGAGTCCGATCACTTGGATTATCACAAAAGGGACCACCCCACGATAGATATCACCGGTGGTGACCGATGGAGGGGCGACGCCGCGCAGGTAGAACAAGGCAAAGCCAAAAGGCGGCGTGATGAATGATGTTTGCAGGTTGATCGCGATGAGAATCGTAATCCATTCCGGCGGCATCAGCACGGGGTCGGCGCTGTAGATGACCGGACCGACGATGGGAATCACGATGAAAATAATCTCGATGAAATCCAGTACGAACCCGAGCACGAAAAGCACGGCCATGACGACCAGCAGAAGCACTCTCGGGTCCTCAAAGGAACGCAGGATTTCCTGGATGTAATGCTCGCCGCCGAAGGTGCGGATCGAAAGGCTCAGGAACAAAGAAGCGATCAAAATGACGAAAACCATGCAGGTGACCTTGGTCGTCTCTTGCACGACCGGTTTCATGGTGCCGTCCTTGATCAAGACCCAACAGGAGAACAGCAATCCGAACATGGCCACATGATAGGCGACGATGGCGACCCAGATGGCGATCCGGTCCTCGAAAGAAATCTCATCGATGGTCATGCGCAGGTCGAAGTTCCCGCGCAGGAGAAGCATGATAATTATCGAGACGGCGGACCAAATAATTATACGCCCGCGCTGATGATCGTTTCTAAGGCGCCGGGAGGCGGCCAGCATGATGGCACCGGCCGCGCCCAGCGCAGCGGCGGGAGTCGGATTGGTGATGCCGCCCAGAATAGAGCCGAGCACGGCGACGATAAGGATCACGGGGGGTGAGACGACGCGCAGTGCTTCTACTTCCATCAGCCGTGGCAGCGCTGCACGCAGTCCATAAATCGCAGCGACCGCCGGTAGCGCGTGGTATAGAAATCGGGTACCGCTGGAATGTTCGGCGCTGACCACAAACGCATCGATCAGAACCATAGCCGCAAGTCCCAGCAATCCGATGAGAACCGGCTTCGCCCGATGATGGGGGCGCAGCGCCATCGCCAGGCACAGAATAAATCCGACAATCGTCAGCATCGCCATGACCCCATGTGAGATCGGCGCGGTGATCTGATTTTCGACGATGATCTGTGAACCGACAACGCCAAAACTCGTGAGGACCATCCATAGCAGCACCAGCACCAGCAACGGCCCGAGCACCGCCCCCACCATGAGGTAGGGGCTGTTATTGTAGTAGCCCCGCAAATTGTAGCTGTGGTCTGCGAAGGATTTGACCGGCGGCGCACTGCGCGGACGAAGCAGCGCGAATCCGAACGAATAACCGGCGTATAGCAGGGCAAGAAACAGCCCCGGAATGAAGGCCGCCCTGAACAGGGTGCCAGTCGATAGAACGGCGGGCTCGCCCAGCATTTCCAGCACCGAAACGCCGAGTTCCTTGGCCCGGGCCTCCTGGCCAATGGAGTACATATCGCCAACGATGGAACCCAAAAGCACGATGACGATCGATGGCGGGATGATCTGCCCGAGCGTACCGGAAGTCGCGATGACGCCGGTCGCAAGCGGTTTGGAATAGCCGTGGCGCAGCATGGTGGGCAGCGCGATCAGGCCCATGGTGACCACGGTAGCACCGACGACACCGGTCGACGCAGCCAGCAGGGTGCCGACAAAGACTACCGCAATGGCCAGGCCGCCTGGCAGTGTGCCAAACAGCTGGGCCATCGTCGTCAACAGTTCTTCCGCGATGCGCGAGCGCTCCAGCGCAATGCCCATCAGTACAAACAGCGGCACCGCCAGCAGCGTTTCGACGTTGCCGCCAAAGGCACGTGAGAAAACGCCCTGTGACCAGGTCGAAAGCGTGGAAAGTATGGCCTTCTCCCATCCCTGTGCAAGGACTGGAACCTGCCGCGCCGTGCCGTTGTATTCCTCGATGACGTAAAGCAGCCCATTTTCGCTGAGTATGGCGATAAGGGTGAAGCTGATGATGGCCGCGCCGGAGATTGCGAAAGCGACCGGAAAACCCGAAAGAATGCCGGCGAACAAACAGACAAATACGATGATCAGTGCGAGTTCTACGCCGGTAAGTCCGAACAGCATAATTTGTATCGGCCCGTTTCTAGGTCAGGTGGATTCGGCAGCGTTGGCATCCGCAGCAGTGGGGAGTGTTTCCTCGCCGCGATCCAATCTTGGATGGGTCTCTATCTCTTCGGTTTCCCGTAACGCCATGACATTGCGCAACAGGAAGGTAAAGGCCTGGATAACCAACAAAGCGGCAAAGAAAAGAATCAGTAGTTTGAAAGCCCAGACCCAGGTAAATTCCGCCGTGCCCGAAGATTCCCACTTGAACCCACGCCAGCTCGCCTTGGTCGACCAGACATTAAGCGGGCGCTGGGAGAACATCGAGTTCATCGCCAGCGGCCAGGCGAACCACCACAGCAGGATCGATGACGGGAAAAAGAATATCAACGTGCCGACCAGGTCGAAAATTTTCCTCTTGCGGTAGGGCAGGCGGGCGTAAATGAGGTCCACGCGCACGTGCCCGCCTTCGATGAACGTATACGCCGCGGCCAGCGCGATAAGAATTGCGTTGTAGAGTTTCAATTGGCCGGACAGCCACTGCAGTTCCCCCGCTGAAAAAACGAGCCCGAAAGGAGACAAAACCAGCTCGTTGCCGCGAAAAATCTGTCCCATCACGATGATTAGGACCTGCTGTATCATCATGATCAGGGCGAACCAGCAGGCAAATTGCCCGATACGGCCGTTGAACAGCTCGAGCCCGTTTACGGTGCGGCGCAGAAAAGAGTGTCTGAAAAGCCCAACGACCAGAATGACCGTCATCAGGGCCAGCACCAGACACAGAAATTCCGAAGAATATCCGGCCAGCATCAGCGAGCTCATCCTTTCTTTGAGGGTCTCGAGCTGTAGCCACCGGAATATGTGCCAGGGTAACCGCAGCAGGTCGACAAACCCCATCAAAAACGACTTCAGGATGTCTCCTAACATGGAAATTATCCAGCCTCTCGTGTTGCCTCGGTTCCGGTGTGGTCATCAAGACGGATTGAGACGCGCGACTCGATAAGCGGACTCGGATCTCGCCCCCTGTCCGTACTTCGGTACCTGGAAGGCCGGACAGTTGGTCCGACCTTCCAGGTGGTGCGCTTGAATTATCTCTGGGTTCGTTTAACCCAGGACGCGGTCACGCTGCTTGGTGTAAGTGTTTTCGGCTTTTCCGAACCAGGCCGAGGTTTTTCTCATGGAATCGCGCATGGAGTCGTAGGTTTTCTTGAACAGGGGATCGTCCATATTCTCCTCCATGACCTCTTGCGCCGCTTTGCCGAACGCATCCCAGACGGAGTCAGGAAAATCCAGGACTGTGACGCCGCCCGCGACCAAGCGTTCGAGCGCGGCGCCGTTATTGGCCAGGAATTGATGACGGTTCCAGATATTGGCATCGCCCGCGGCCACTTCTATCATTTTTTGATGATGTGGCTTAAGGCTGTTCCAACGATCGGCGTTCACCGCCAATGCCAAGCCTGGGCCCGGTTCGTGGAAACCCGCAGAGTAGTAGATCTTCGTGATCTCCTGGAAACCCGCCTTTTCGTCTGCCCAGGGCCCGATCCACTCGGTGCCGTCGATGGCGCCGGACGCGAGCGCCTGATAGACCTCGGAGCCAGGGATGGTCTGTACCGAAGCGCCTAGCTTACCTAATGCTTTACCGCCAAGACCGGGCATGCGGAATTTGAGGCCGTTGAAATCTTCAGGGCCATTGATCTCTTTGCGGAACCACCCACCCGCCTGTGCACCGGTGTTGCCCGCGAGAAACGACACCAGTCCGAACTCCTCGCCCAGTTCCAGGTGCAGCTCATGGCCACCCATGTGGTAGTACCAGGCGTCCAATTCAATCGCGGTCATGCCGAATGGCACTGCGGTAAAAAATCCGAAGGCGGGGTGCTGACCGACATAGTAGTAGTCGGCTGCGTGGTACATATCGGCCTGGCCCGATGTCACCGCGTCGAATACGGCAGGCAAACCGGAAACCAGTTCACCCTGAGCCTTAACGTCGATTTCAAACAAACCGTCGGACATTGTATTGATAGATTGGGCCACCCGGTCCGCGGCATCGAAAACACCGGCGAGCCCTCGACCCCAGGAAAGTACCATGGTCATTTTTTCGCGTCCCTGTGAAATGGCGGGCGCGGCGAGGGTGGAAGCGGCTACCGCACCGCTCACGGCTGCCGTATTTTTGAGAAATTCTCGTCTTTTCACTTTATGCCTCCTTCGGTTAATGGAAAAATAAGTTCGAGCGCATCTTGATTTTCGATTACATACGCTTAACGCGATGTATGCTGGCCAGTGTGGCATGCGCAATGGATACGGATACGCCGGCTCTTGCATTGCCCCCATACCGGTAAGACCCGCCCACTATCTGACATTTCTCGCTTTTAGTCAAAATAGGCGCGCGGTTTCCGGTCGGCGAGTGTGCGCCCCAATGGTTCATGCAAAAATGGTTTACCGAGAAATCCAGACACCGACTAATCTGGCCGTGTTATGTCTAGACAGCCCCTAACATCGCAGCAGCTCGAGGCGTACCTAGACGATGCGCTGGATGCGGTTTTGTCATCGCGCCGAACTGCAGCCGAGCCGGCACAATCACTGGCGCATTGCAGTCGCGACCAACAGGATTTTGCGTTGCATTGGGTGGGCATAGTCGCAAAGACCAATTCCGAATTGGGCTATCAGTTTGCCGCTAATGTGCATCGCGTCTTTGCTGAACTCGATTTGCCCTGGGCCGAGCGCTGGATCGTGCGCGCCATGGATATCTACGATCGACAGGGATTGTATCCGGGTAGCGCCGCACTCCGGGAAGTGGAGATGTTCATTTCCGATTTCGTATTGCGCCCTAGCGCGGTTCGCTTCCAGGATCTGTCCGGGGTGTTGGAGAAGTATGTGCGCGGGTTGGCTGGCCGTGCTCTCAGGCTTCAGGTCGGTGAAATCGCGCATACCGATTCGGAAACGTTATTTCTGCCGGCAACGATAGCTCGGTTCGACGATCAGCATCACAACCGAGCGCTATATAAATCGATGTTGGCACACCTTTGGGCGCAAATGTGGTTCGGTACCTTCAGGGGTACCGCTGATGGGCTGCAGGCCGGTGTCGTGGTTCGACGTTACCCGGATCCGGAACGTGCGGCAAAACTGTTCCATGCCCTGGAGACTGTGCGACTTGATGCATGTATATGTCGTGAACTTCCTGGTCTCGGGCGTGAAATGGCGATGCTGCGGGAGCTGGAGGACGCGGCGCCATTTTCCGACGACTGGAAACACGAACTGGCTGCGTTGCGCGAGCCCGGTGCCACCGTTGATAAAACACTCGAAATCTTGGTGCGTCTATACCGGAGCAATTGTACGGTGCCGCTCGGATATTGTTACCAGGGCACGTTGCGATTCGACGAAGTCGAGCAGGTCGGGGATCGTCGCAAGCAGAATGAAAAGATAGAGTTTCGCGCCGCGTTGGCGGAACTGGTCGAGAATTCTGAATCGGATCGCAGCGCAGCCGGCGCGGCACGATCGGCCCCCGCGATCGTCTATGTACGCGAAACCGATGCGGAGCCAGGCCTCGATGGTACGCAGTATGAATTCATGATCGATGGGGAAGTGTCTGCGCCCCCAACTCAGATGCGGGCGTTAATGACGTCGATCGTTCAGGACTTCGGTGAGATTCCACCGGAATACGTAGCACCGGCCGGGGACGGCGGCTACCCAAAAGCTGGAATCGATGACAAGGCCGCGAATGTATGGAAAGGCACTTACCATGAAGAAGGCGCGTACATCTACGACGAATGGGATTTTCGGCGAAAACATTTTCGCAAAGACTGGTGTGTGTTGCGGGAAATTGATATGCAACCGAGATACAGCGCATTCGTCGCGACGACGTTGCAGCGATATGCTGGGTTGGTGAGGGAGATTCGACGCACCTTCGAAGCACTGCGCGGAGACGAAAAGCGGTTGCGCCGGCAAACTAACGGCGAAGACATTGACGTTGACGCCGTGGTGCAAGCCTGTGCGGATATGCGCGCCGGTGAGGAAATGTCAAATCGATTATTTATTAAACAGCATCGGCTTGAGCGCGATATGGCGGTGGTATTCATGGTGGATGTCAGTGGATCCACGAAAGGCTGGATAAACGATGCCGAGCGTGAAAGTCTGGTGTTGCTGTGCGAAGCACTGCAGATCCTCGGCGACCGTTATGCGATCTACGGTTTTTCCGGTATGACCCGTAAGCGCTGCGAGTTATTCCGGATAAAGCGATTCGACGAATCCTATGACGATCAAGTCAAAGCCCGAATCGCCGGATTGTATGCGCAGGATTATACCCGGATGGGAGTGACGATTCGGCATTTGACAAAGCTGTTGGCGACGATTGATGCGCGCACTAGGCTGTTAATTACGCTGTCGGACGGCAAGCCGGACGACTATGATGGTTATCGCGGCGATTACGGTATCGAGGATACACGCCAAGCGTTGATCGAAGCGAAACACGCCGGGATTCATCCGTTTTGTATCACCATCGACTCACAAGCGCATGATTACCTGCCGCATATGTATGGCGCGGTGAACTACACCGTTATCGACGATGTACGTAAGCTGCCCGTGCGAGTCTCGGACATCTATCGCCGCTTGACGACCTAGCCGCCCCTGAAAAACGTGCTTTTAGGTCGTCGGCAGCGTTTCCTATAGGGAGGTAACTAGCGAGCGAGAGCGCAGCCGCGGTAGCGCTGCCCTGCGAACTCCGGTTGGCGTTACGGCTTATTTCAATTAAAAAAGCAAAAATTCGTTTTGCAATGCGCGAGCACTTTTCGAACCTGAACTACAGGAAGCGTGCAGCGACGCTTGCCTTTAGATACTGCGTTCAAATCCGCTAACGATTTTCCTGAAAAGTATAGCAAGTACAAAAGTCCATTTCCAAGAATTACTTCTAATATAGCCATATGAGTTTTTTGAAACGATTATGCATTTCGGTCGCTTCAAGGTTATCCAGACAATTACATTTGCTTTTTGTCTATAATCGTAAGCATGCTGAATGATAAGAAAATAATTGTAGTTATGCCGGCTTACAATGCCGCCCCCACACTACAGTCCACATACGCTGATATTCCAGTTGATATTGTTGACGAGGTGATACTCGTCGATGACTGCAGTAGTGATGGCACCGTTGAGGTGGCAAAGTCCATGGGACTGACTCACATCATTAAGCACGATTCAAATAGAGGATATGGCGGAAACCAGAAAACCTGTTATAAAAAGGCGCTTGAGCTGGGTGGGGACGTTGTCATCATGCTCCACCCGGACTATCAATACACGCCGAAATTAATTACAAGCATGGCCTCTTTGATTACGGAGGGTGTTTTCGATTGCGTTCTCGGTTCACGCATACTAGGAATAGGCGCATTAAAAGGAGGAATGCCGGTATATAAATACATCTCCAATCGACTATTGACCGCTTTTCAAAATCTGGTTATTGGATACAAGCTATCAGAATATCACACAGGTTACAGGGCATTTTCCAGGGATATTCTTCAAACACTACCGCTGAACGAAAACGCCGATGGGTTTGTTTTTGACAATCAAATGCTGGCGCAAATTATCTATGCTAAGTTTTCGATTGGAGAAATAACCTGCCCAACACGATACGAGGATGACTCTTCCTCAATCAGCTTTGCTGATTCCGTAAAGTATGGTATCGGCGTAGTGCAAACATCCATCATGTTTCTATTAAATAAGCACAACTTAGGTTCCAGCAGAATATTTGACAAACTAGACAACAGGAATAAACCCGTCAATGACAAGTAAACGGTCAGCGATACTATTTATCTTAATATCGCTGCTATACATCTTGATATCGTTCTATGTATATCGTGGTACATCGGGGCACGGGTTTCTGCATTGGGATGATCCGCTCTATGTCGTCGGGAACGAACGTGTCCAGAAGCTCAGTGCGGATAATTTATGGTGGATGCTAACAAAGTATCATGCGAACAACTGGCATCCACTGAGCTGGTTGTCTCATGCAATTGATGTCGCGCTGTGGGGAAATAACCCGGCCCGACTTTACCAAACAAATATCTTTATACATTCACTGAATGCAATATGCCTGTTTTTTCTGGCGCTTACATTAATACGAATAGTAAACAATAAAAACAACTCGGGCCAAAAAACCACTCCGGATAATAAAGTTGTCCTCGCTTCATTTGTAGCTGGACTATTGTTCCTGATGCATCCACAACATGTGGAATCTGTAGCCTGGATTTCAGAACGAAAAAATTTACTGTGCGCACTCTTTTTCATGCTATCGATAATCACCTATTTACGTTTCACGTTGACGGGGAAATCATCTCTGAAAACCATATCAATGCTGCTGTATATATTTTCTTTGATGTCAAAATCAATGGCAGTAAGTTTGCCTCTGGTTTTACTGATACTTGATTACTACCCATTGAGACGTCTGGACAGTGGAGTCAATCTGAAAAATAGTCTAGCCGAAAGAATCAAGGAAAAATCTGTATATATATTGGCTGCCTTTGCGACCGCTATCATTGCAATAATTTCTCAGTACGCGGGCGGGGCGGTCCGATCATTAGATGAATTATCCCTATTAACCAGATTTGTTAATGCCGCTAACAGTTTTATTTTCTATATTTATAAATTCCTGTTGCCGGTAAATTTTTCTGCCTATTACCCGCACCCGAAATGGGTTTTGGAAATCGGGTTTTACAGCTTTCTTCCCATCGTTATTATTCTAGCCATCACAATTATCCTGGTGAAGGCAAACCGGAAGGGCAATCGCCTGGGTTTAGCGAGCCTCCTTTATTATTTCGTGACGATATTTCCGGTACTAGGGATAGTCCAGGTCGGGCGCCAGGCTGCAGCCGACCGGTATTCATACATTCCTCTACTGATCTTTTATATTCTGGCAGGCCTGTTTGTTCAGAAAGTCTATGCAAAAACAATAAATAGGCGCTTATTAAAGATCCCACTTTATGTAACTCTTGCAGGGGTGCTGTTTTTTCTTATGAATGCAAGCCAGGAACAAGTGCAAACATGGAAAAATGATAAAACACTATGGAAATCAGTAATATTGCAATACCCTGACACCGTTTCGGTAGCGCATGCCAATCTTGGCAGCGCCTATTTCGAAGAGGGGAATTTCGCCCTCGCCGAATCTGAATACAAACGGGCAATCAATATAAATCCGAAAGATATTCAGACGCGTCTTAATCTGGGCCTGACTCTTGAAAGATTGAATAAAAAGGAACAGGCAACAAAGCTGTACAATGAAATATCGTCGACTAACGTCGACAGCTTCTGGATATTTACCAAGACAGGCGATGCATTTTTTCGCCTACAAAATTATGAAGCGGCATATTCACAATATAAAAACGCGCTGAAAGTAAATCCCGACTCTGATAAGACTATTATCCAGGTTTCCCGAATACATGCTTTGTCAGGTGAATACGTGGCGGCTCAAAACTTTCTAAAAATCGTCTTAGCCAGAAATCCTGACAATATTGGTGCTAATATCTTAATGGCGGACATATTCAACGTGCGGAAAAAATATAGGCGGGCAATTGAATACCACAAAAAAGTCCTGCAGATTGACCCAAAAAATAAACAGGCAGAACAGAAATTGAAGGCATTAATGAAGAAAATATAGTACTTGATATTATGCAGCAATTGTCGAGAAAGTGTTTTTCGAACGCTATGAAAAATAATAACCCCCATACTTGTCAGCATGTCTTTTACATTTGTTAATTCCATCGATTAAACCACCGCTTACGGTGGTGCAAGTCCAAAACGTTATACCGTACGCGGAATTGCGAAGGGAGAGAAAACGGTTTCTCCGTCGATTGGGCCTGCCGGGCCAACCAAGAGGGGAAATCGAGATGCGAGAATGGCAAAGCCAGGATCGTGTAAGGCGGAATTGTCGATACCCCGTAGTGATGATAGCCCAGACCAAACTCTGATCGCCGCCGATGCTTGGTGGACGTAGGTCGGTTCGAGGCGAGGCCGAAAACTACCGACCGGCTTAAGTGCCGAACCATAAGATCTGGGATAACGGGATCGTATACGGGGAAGATTCCGGGCCCATGGGCTGGCGGTGTCGAACATTGGTGCGATACAAACGTTCCGAACGCGATATTTAGCGAATTATAATGGCGCAAGTTGAACGCTCGACTACAAGGGAACACGGTCATTTCAATTTTCGATACTAAGACACTGTTCGGCGACGTCGTCGATATCATCGATCAATTGCGTGCCGAGCGCGATACGCCGTTGTCGAAACGCGCGCACCGGGACCGTGAGATCGGGCGCGGCTTGGTGGCGCGCAGCAGTCAGCCGCTGGCGCAATTGCGCGAGTGGTTGCGGCATCATAATCACAGCGAGGCCGAATCGACGGGTGGTTCACGTGCCGTCGCGGTGCGACGCGGTATGAGCTTGATGGTAGCGTTATGTGGATTAGTGGTGGGTTGGGGCGTAGCGACGGCGCTGTTTTATTACGACGGCCGACATCCGGTAAACACCGTTTCTATTTTAGGCGTATTTGTTGGTCTGCAGCTTGTGTTATTGGTGATGCTGGTGGTCGCGATGTTGCCGCTCAACCGGATACCCATATTGGCGGCTATGCAACGCGTATTGAGGTCTTTTAGTGTCGGGCGGATAGCCACGGCGCTGGCGCGTTTATTCCCTGCCAGGGTGCGCGGCGATGTGGCGGCGCTGCTGGATACGGGTGGCCGTCGTTCGCACGGTTGGAGCAAGGTGGTGCAGTGGCAGGTGTTCACTTGGTCGCAATGGTTTGCCGTGTCGTTCAACGTCGGCGCGTTGGTCGCGGCCGTGCATTTAATCGTATTTTCTGATTTAGCCTTCGGCTGGAGTACGACGCTGACGATAAGTACGGCCGATGCATCGGCTTGGATCGATAGACTGGCGGCACCATGGCGATGGTGGTGGCCCGGTGCGGTGCCGTCGATGGAACTGATCGATGCGACGCGTTACTACCGGCTGAATCAAGGACTGTTGCCGGGTGTGCCGCCCGCTGTCGACGTCGCGCAACTTGGGCAGTGGTGGCCGTTTCTCGTTGCAGCGATGTTGTGCTACGGGTTGTTGCCTCGCCTCATCGCTTTGCTGCTGTCATATTGGGGCTTCAGTCGCGCGCTACGAGATGTGTTGCTTACAACGCCGGACGCCGTTGCATTGCTGGACCGGATGAATACGCCGTTGGTAGAAACCGGTGCGCCAACTGTTGACCGTGATCCAGTCGAGGGGGCTGCTTTAGTGTCCGCTGGTACGACGAGCCACGGCTTAGGTACAACGGTAGATGTCGTCGATTGGGCGCAAGCCAGCGGTGACGCAGATCGTGTTGGGTCGTGGTTACACCGAAACGGCACCGTACTAAATTCCTACTACGAGGCGGGCGGTGCACAACCCCTGCACGGCGATTCGAAGGTCATCAAGGGTCTGGCCACACCCGGTCCAACGATCGTATTGTTGGTGCGCGGTTGGGAGCCACCGCTACTGGAATTCTCCGATTTCCTCCGCGAATTGCACGATACGACCGGTGAGCAACGCACATTGGTAGTGCTGCTGGTAGGTTCATCACAGGATCTTTCGGTTCCGAATGACCCGGCCGATGTCGAAATTTGGACGACGGTATTGCACGACAAACTGGGCGCGCAACTGCGAGTTGAAGATGCTCATCATGTGTTTCCACAACGTGATGGAGACGAAACAGACATCTCGCCCACCCCCGGGTCGACCGCGTAGTGATCCCGACATTCGCAGTCGTTGGTCATCCCAACAAGGGTAAGAGTAGTATCGTTGCGACTCTTGCCCAGGACGACAGTGTACGGATATCCGCGGTTCCCGGCACCACCGTGGCCTGTCGCGAGTTTCCGATGCGGGTCGACGGCGAGGTGCTATATAAGCTAATCGATACTCCCGGGTTTCAGCGTGCCCGTTCCGTATTGGCTTGGATGCGGGAGCGTGAATCCACAGCCGCGGAGCGGCCGCAAATCGTGCGTGAATTTGTTGACGCACACCGCAATGGCGATCAGTATGCCGATGAATGTGAATTATTAAGCCCATTGCTGGACGGGGCCGGCATTCTCTACGTCATCGATGGTTCGCGGCCGTTCGGCAGCGAATATCAAGCGGAGATGGAAATACTGCGTTGGACTGGCCAACCGAGCATGGCGTTGATCAATATGATCGGGGCGGCCGACTATACCGAACAATGGTCGCGTGCGCTCGGACAATATTTTCGAATCGTACGGCGCTTTAACGCGTTTACCGCGCGTTTCGAAAAGCAGTTGGAATTGTTACGGGCGTTCGGCGAATTGAATGAAGACTGGCGCGAAGCGTTGTTGCGCGCAATCGCAAGCCTCGAACGAGAGCGCCATCATCGCCGGCAGCTGAGCGCGCGCGAGATCACGGATATGATCATTGATGTGTTGACTTCAAGTATTACAAAAAAGATTGCTGTGGACACGGCGCCTGAGGATCACCGCTCGCGCATTGAAGCCAGATACCGCGATTCGTTGCAAAAACGTGAGCGACGTTGCCGGGATGTGGTCGAGCGCTGCTATGACTATCACGGACTGGTTCGGCAGGAGGCCGAGCTCGATGTAATGGGTGGTGGATTGTTTTCACAACAGACCTGGCTCATGTTCGGTTTGTCAAAAACGCAACTCCTGGTGACCGGTGCGGCCGGGGGCGGTGCGATAGGTAGTGGATTGGATATGGCGCTCGGCGGTGCATCGCTGATGCTAGGCGCCGGCATCGGCGCACTGGTGGGGGGCGCCGCCGCGTGGTATTCGCAGCAGCACTTGTCTGACGCGCGAATTCTGGGGCTGCCGCTGGGCGGCACCGAATTACGAGTCGGGCCGATGTCGAATCGCAATTTTCCGTATGTGTTGTTGGGTCGGGCATTGTTTCATCATCGTGTCGTCGCTGCCCGTACCCATGCACACCGCGAGCAACTCGATGTGAGCGATGCCGCGGTGGCGAGTGCAGCCGGAGCGTTGCCGGCTCCAATGCGTAAGCAATTCGAGCAGCGGTTTGCGGCGCTGCGCCGTGGCGGGCAGGATATTGCCGGACGTCGCTGGCGCAGTGAGTTTGCTACGCTGGTCGAGGCCGCGATCGTACACAGCAGCGCCCAGACGAGTTTGGCCGACGCCTCAGCCTCGTAGTAGTTCGCCGATAGCAATCACACGCCGGCGCCTAATCTCCGTGCCGATGGCATCGCCTTGCAAGCCGGTGGTATGGGTATTGACGCGTAGTGCCGCTTCGCAACAACGCTGCAACAATTCCGCCTGCGGATACGGTCGTGTGCCGTGGCCGCCACGACCGCGTGCGTCGGCGCGGCAGGCGGCGCTAAAGTCGACGATGATTTCCGGTCGACGTAGTGCGTCCAGCGACTCGAGCAGCGTTAATACGGCGTCAGCTTTGAGTGTATCAAGACGATGCATTTTTAAGTGCTGAGCACACACCAGCAGCGCCAAGCGCACAAACGAGTTGGGCACGCGTAGTCGGGAGCTGAGCGTCTGAATTGGCTCAAGGCCTGATCGGTCGTGGCCGCGGTGGTTTGGCCAGCGATGCGGTGGCGTCAGTCCCTTGCCTAAGTCGTGTACAAGCGCTGCGTATCGTGCGCGTATCGTGGCGTTGGCCGCCGCGGCCTGATCGACAGTCAATAGTGTATGTGCCCCGGTATCAATCTCCGGGTGGCGGCGCGTGGCCTGCGGTATACCAAACAATCGATCGATTTCAGGAAATATGCGCGCCAGTGCGCCGCACTCCCGTAACGTTACGATAAACTGCGATGGTCGCGATTCGCCAAGTGCGGACTCAAGCTCGGTCCAAACCCGCTCCGCCACCAATGCATCGACTTCCCCTTCGTTTACCATGGCGCTCATCAGCGCGTTAGTATCGTCGGCGACGGTAAACCCTAATTCTGCGTAACGCGCGGCAAACCGGGCGACTCGCAAGATGCGCACCGGGTCCTCGGCAAACGCCGGCGAGACGTGTCGAAGTATGCGATTATCAAGATCGGCCGCACCGCCGAACGGGTCGATTAACCCGCCATCGCGGCTATGTGCCATGGCATTAATTGTGAGATCGCGACGTCGTAGGTCGTCCACCAGGGTAACGTCGGTTGACGCGTAGACACTAAAACCCTTATACCCAGGACCTGTCTTGCGCTCGGTGCGCGCCAACGCGTATTCGTCATGGGTTACAGGATGCAGAAATACCGGAAAGTCTTTACCCACCGGCTTAAAGCCGCGTGCCACCATCGATTCCGCAGTTGCACCCACCACTATCCAATCGCGGTCTTTGACTTCGAGCCCCAGCAATCGGTCGCGCACCGCGCCGCCCACGAGATAGCACTCGAGGTCGTGCTCTGCATTGGTCATAGGAGTTCGCCGCACTTGGTGAACGGCATTGAAATGCGCGCCATAGCTCTCGAATCATAGCAAATGCGGTACTCGTCAAGGTGCCTTCTGATTCTCCTGGCGGCGATATTGGCGGCGGGCTGCTCGTCGTTGGATTACTACGCGCAATCCGTCCGCGGCCAATTCGCGCTCATTATGCAAAGCCGCTCCATCGAGTCGATCATCGACGACGCCGATGTCGATCCGGCCCTGAAAGCGTGGTTGAGTCGGGTGTTGGAGATCAGGGCGTTCGCCACCGAGCATCTCGCGTTGCCCGATAACAAGAGCTATACGCGCTACGCCGATATCGGCCGGCCCTATGTGGTTTGGAATGTGTTTGCCGCGCCGGAACTGTCGCTGGAGCCGCGACAGTGGTGTTTTCCGATTGCAGGTTGTGTTGTATATCGCGGTTATTTTACTCCTGAGGCGGCGCAGCGATTTGCGGATCAATTACAAGTTCAAGGTGATGATGTTTATGTCGCCGGGATATCCGCGTATTCGACACTGGGTTGGTTTAACGATCCGGTGTTGAGCACGATGCTGAACTATGAAGACGCGCAACTGGCCGGATTGATCTTCCACGAATTGGCCCACCAGGTGCTCTACATTAAGGACGATACGGTGTTTAACGAATCGTTTGCCACGGTTGTCGAACTCGAAGGTATGATGCGATGGTCAAAGCGTAACGGCGATAGTGTGATTTCGTACCTTGATACTAAGGCGCTTGAAGAACGCATCGTCAATCTGGTGCTCGAGTACCGCGCGCGGCTGCAAGCGGTGTACGCAGCCAACGATTCAGATGTAGAGAAGCGGGAACGCAAACGCGAAATTTTTTCTGCGCTACGCGCTGCGTATCAACGATTGCCGGAGCGGTTTGCACACGCAGGCTACGACGATTGGTTTGCGCAGGACTTAAATAATGCGCATTTGGTATCGATCGGCGCGTACCACGAATTAGTGGAAGCGTTGCAAGCCGAACTCGCCGCTGTCGGCGGTGATCTGCAGAGATTCTATTCCCGTGTTCGCCGTATCGCGGATTTGGACCCGGTCACACGCCGCGCGCAGTTGCTGCTTACGCCGGCACCATAACGGTGCCCGCACGAGTGCCGTCAATTTCGGGCTAGAATACCAACTGATTCATGCCCAGCACCGCCACCAGGATGGAGATGATAATGCCGGCGATCACCAACCCGAGGCCGATAATCAAGACCGGCTCGAGCAAGCTGAGCATGCGTTGCACGGCCTGCCGGGTTTCCCGATCGTAGACGTCGGCAACGCGGGTGAGCATCGCTTCCAACTGGCCGGATTCTTCGCCGACCCGGATCATCTTGGTCGCGAGCTTCGGAAACAATCCGGTCTCCGCCAACGGCGATGCCAATCCCTGACCGCCCTGCAGACGCTCACTGCTCGTCGACACTGCCTCGCCGAGCGCGCGATTGCCAATACTTCCCTTCACGATGTTCAATGCGCCCAGCAACGGTACGCCATTATCCAGCATGATCCCCAGGGTGCGGGTGAATCGCGCGACCTCCACCTTGGTCACCAGATCGCCGATCAACGGCAGGCGCAGGACACGCCGGTCCCAGCGCCCGTGGCGCACCGGGTCCGCGAGCCACAGGCGCACACCCGCGATCGCCGCCATCAGCGCGAGCGGCAGGGCCCACCAGTAGCTACGCAAATACTCGCCCGCGCCGATCACGATTTGCGTGGCGAGTGGCAAGGCCGCGCCCATATCCTCAAATATCTGCGAGAACTGGGGGATCACGAACGTGAGCAGCACGATCACGGAAATACCTGCCACGCCGATCAAGATGAGGGGATAGGTGAGTGCCGACAGCACGCTGTCGCGTAGGTCTTTAATGCGCTGCAAGTACTCGGCGAGGCGCGCCAGCGTGGCGTCCAGGTTGCCCGCCATCTCTCCGGCGCGGATCATGCTGATATACAACCCGGAAAATACTCCCGGCTCCGACTCGAGTGCTGCGGAAAATGCCGCGCCATCGCGGACCCGGTCATACACCGCGTTGGTCAAGCGCCGCAGCGACTCGTTTTCCGCGACTTCCATCAGCGTTTGCAGGGAGTAATCGAGTGGCAGCTTGGCACCCAGCAGGGTCGCCAACTCACGCGTGAACACCTCGATGTCGCGCGTCGACGGCTGCCCGCGTGACACCCGGAACGGAATCCGGAGCGCTTTCCACCATGCCGTGTCCTGGGCGGGCTCCACACGAATGGGCACGTAACCCGCATCTTGCAGTTGCATGATTACCGCCGACTGCATGGCGGCGTCGACCTCGCGTTCTTCGATTTCCCCTGCCGGGCTCACCGCCTTGTAACGATACAACGACATGCTGCTAGCCCGGATAATTCATGAAGGGTTCGGACTTCACGGGAAATCAGGCGCAGGGCGGTTAGAGGGGAAGCCGAAAACCGCCGATTGGTTGAATCCGAACAGGATAAACTGTGCGGACGCCCCGTACCTTGAACCGCTCAAATATTGCGAAAATTTTTGGTGCATGGTCCGCCTTTGTGAAATATCCGGGCTAAAAATCCTGAGTCACACGCAGCACTTCTTCCACCGTGGTGATGCCGGCCAAGGCTTTGCGCAGCCCGTCTTCGTACATGCTGTGCATGCCGGCGGCGCGGGTGGCCTTATGAATCTCGCCGACTTCCGCGTGCTGCAGCACTAACCGGCGGATGGACTCATTCATGATCAAGAACTCCATGACGGCGGTGCGTCCACGATAGCCGGTTCCGTCACATTGATCGCAGCCGGCCGGCATATACAGGGTCACGTCGGTCCCGCCGGCAATGCGTTCGAGCTGAAACTCTTCGATCACCGCCGGTGTAGGCCGGGCGCGAATGCGGCACGCGCGACACAGCGTGCGCACCAGGCGCTGCGCGAGGATAGCGCTCACGGTGGAGGTAAGCAGGTAGTCTTCCACCCCCATGTCCAACAGGCGCGTCACGCCGCTGGCGGCGTCATTGGTGTGCAGGGTGGACAGGACGATGTGACCGGTCAGTGCGGACTGGACGGCGATGCGCGCGGTTTCGAGATCGCGCATCTCGCCGATCATGATAATGTCCGGGTCCTGGCGGAGAATGGATCGTAAGGCGTTCGCAAAGCTCAGCCCGATTTGCGGTTTAACTTGAATCTGATTGATGCCCTCTAACTGATATTCGACCGGATCCTCCACCGTCAGGATTTTTCGTTCCGTGGTATTGAGGCGGTTCAGCGCGGCATACAGCGTCGTGGTTTTGCCGCTGCCGGTGGGTCCGGTGACGAGGATGATGCCGTAGGGAAGGTCCAGAATTTTGTAAAGCTCTTTGCGCGTCTTTTCCTCGAACCCCAGCTTCGCAAAATCGAGCCGCAGCATCGTCTTATCCAGCAGGCGCATTACCACGCTCTCGCCATACAGCGTGGGCACCGTCGAGACGCGCAGGTCGATCTCCTTGCCCTGCACTTTCAATACGATCCGCCCATCTTGCGGTAGGCGCCGCTCGGCAATGTTGAGTTTCGCCATGATCTTGATGCGGGAGACGATGGCGGGCGTAAAGCGCGACGGCGGCGCCTCGACCGAACGCAACACACCGTCAAGCCGGTAGCGCACCACCAGCCGATCATCGAAGGGTTCGATGTGGATGTCGGAGGCTTGGGTCATGGCCGCGCGTTGGATGAGCAGATTGACGAGACGGATCACCGGCGCCTCGCTCGCGAGGTCCTTGAGCTGTTCCACGTCGAGTTCGGTCTCGGCCTCGCCCTGGGCCGCATCCTCCACCAGCTGCCCCAGCGCCGATCGGCCACTGCCATAACACCGTTCGATGGCGGCGTCGATGTCGGACGGCAAGCCGAGCGACCTCGCTACCGGTTTTCCGCACGCGACCGACACGGCATGCGCGGCGTATCCGGCACGCGGATCTGCCATTGCCAGTACGATCCGTTTTTCGTCCTCCGCAATTGGGACGACCTGGGCGGTCTTGAGGAAACGCCGCGACAGTTGGACGCTGATGACTGCGATCTCAGGGTAGGCGCCAGTGTCCAGCACAGGTGTGCTGAGTAGCTCCGCGATACCCTCGGCGACGTCCCGTTCCGACACGAAGCCGAGCTTGGTCAATAAGGCGCCCAGCCACTCGCCGGGCTTGAGGAGGGTCAGTGCGCGTTTGAGTTCGGGGGCACGCAACTGGCCCTTTTTAACCAGGAAAGCGCCAAGGGGGTCGATCGACACGACGCGTTCTGCGTCGGCCATCGGTTCATTACTCGATGCCGGGAAGTTCATACAGTACCCCCGCCCGCCGGCTGGCTGGATTCAATACCCGTCCAACCGCAGGCTTTGGATCAAGGCTACTGGAAAAAACCAATTCCTCGTATTAGACGAATGGGCAATCCTAAACTAGCCAAACGTACAGGTTCTAAGCCCGACTCAACAGATCTTCCGCGATCCACGGCTTCCATTATTAATTGGGGGCAGTTATTGGTAAGATTATCCTCATAATACTTCGTCCACATCGGGGGTTAGAGAATGCAGGACGAGTCCGGCAGCGCCGTGACGTTGTCGGTAGCGACGCCGACCGGCGTACCGGTACGGCGCGTGACCGAGAACTTCTTCGGTTGGTGGGGACACGAGCTGAAGGCCTTATTGCCACGCCAGTGGACCGGCGACGCCGGCGCCAACGGCGTGTGCGTTGTTGTTCAGGTCGAGCGCGACGAGTTGGTGTGTTCGCTGTGCCGTGGCGAGGTGGTAGAGGAAATCGGGCGATTCCCGAGCCTGCTCGCGGACATTGCCGATGCACAGGTCACCGTCGCCACGCTGCGTCCTTACCTGGAGGGAACAGCCGGCGCTATCTTGCGCTTGCCCGACCAGCAGATTTTGCGTCGGCGGGTCATCCTTCCCGCCGCGGCCCGGGAAAATCTGCGGCAGGTGCTGGCCTTTGAAATGGATCGGCAGACGCCGTTTCTGGCGGACGACGTGTACTACGATTTCCAACTCCTGGAACCGGCGCCGTCCGATACCGAACTGGCGGTGGACCTGGTGGTCGTGCCGCGTAAAACGTTGGATGCGTTACGTGCGACCATGCAGCGGCTTGATGTTCCGCTGGCGGCGGTGGATGTCATGCCCGGTGTCGGCGACCCGCAACGGGGCCAAGACCCCCGTATTAATCTGCTCCCGGCGCAACAGCGGGCTAAACAGGACCGGTTGATGACGTCGGTTAACACCGTGTTGGCCGGGTTGGCCGTCATCTTGATCATCGGCATGTTAGTGATCCCGTTAGTGCGAATGCACAGCGCAATCGCGCAGCTAGACGATCAGTTGAATGCCGAACGCGGGCGTGCCGAACAAGTCGCGCAGCTCCAGGACCAGCTCGCGGCGCGCTCCAGTGAGGCGCGTTCGCTCATTGCACGCAAACAGGTATCACCGCCCGTGATCGACGTGGTCACGGAGCTGGCTCGCATCCTGCCCGATACCACCTGGCTGCGAGGTTTAGAGCTGCAAGGCGAGAAGCTGCGCATTCAGGGAGAATCGTCCGCGGCATCCGAACTGATCGGCTTGATCGAGGAGTCGCCGTTGTTTACGCAAACGGTGTTCGTATCGCCGGTCACGCAGATTCTCAGGACCAAGCAAGAGCGATTCCAAATCGCGACTGAGATCAGTCCACGAGGTTGAGTGCGATGCGAACGCTGACCGCCCGTCACAGCCGTGCCCTCGCGATCGCACTATTGGTGGTGGTCGTACTTGCAATCTTTTTGGGCCTGGTGCGCCCTTACGTGGCAGCCTATGGAAACTACCGTGAAGAAATTGCGACGCTTAATGACCGGCTCGCTCGTTATCGCGCAGTGGCCTCGCAGCGGGATGTGGTGGTGGATCGCGCCGTGCAGCTGCGTGACGATCCGTCTTTGGCGGTCAACTTCCTAGCGCAGGAAACGCCGGCGCTGGCGGCCGCGGAACTGCAACAGTACGTAAAACGCGCCATCGGCCAAAGCGGGGGCGGCCTGGTCAGTACCCAAGCGGTGCCCTCGAAGGAAACCACCGGCATCGTCGAAGCCACGGTGAAGGTGCGCATGCGCGGCAACAGCGACACCATCCAGAAGCTGTTTCACCGCTTGGAAGCCGGACATCCCCTGGTGTTCATCGACAACGTGAGCCTGCGCGCCACGGGTCGACAGGGGCTGGCCAAGGGCCAACATCTGGACATGCGATTTGACCTCACCGGTTACCTGCGGCCTCCGGCAACATGAACATGCGCAACCATCGCTCACGAATGCTCACGCTTTGCCTGCTGGCCGGCTGCGTGCTGATGGCGCTGGTCATCACCTGGGAGTTCGGATCGAGTCACGATTGGAATGGCACCGATCACGTTCGGCGCGGCGATACCATCGCGGAGCCCGTCGACTTGCCCCGCGGGGATTTTGAGCTTCCGCCTATTGATGCGTTTGCCGAGCTCGTCGAGCGGCCGTTATTCAGTAACACCCGCCGGCCGTATGAACCGCCCGTCAGCGCCCAGAAAAAGCCTAAAGCCAAGGCGGTGCCGGCACCGGATTGGGCGCTGCTCGGCACCGTGATCACTGCCGAAGAGCTGTTTGCGCTGCTGTGGGACAAACGGAACAGGCAATTTGTCAGGTTGGAGCCCGGCATGGACAGCGCGGGATGGGAACTCGTTGCCGTCGCGCCGGCGATGATCACCCTAAAACGCGGCAACGCCAGCCACCAGATCGAACTCCCACGCTTCTAGCCCGGATAATTCATCAAGGGTCCGAAGTTGAGGGTCAATTTGGCAATACAGGTTGGACGCTCGATTGAAGATCCATAGCCGTAGCTATGGATTGAGATGAATCGTTCAAGATGTGAAGCCAAGTTGAGTCTCAATTCGGTCAGGACAAACTGTGTTTTCCACCAAAACCCAAATCCCCGCCTAATGAATTGAATTTTAACCGTTGCTCCGAATACAGGGTCCGCCTTGGTGAAATATCCGGGC
>JAOTWM010000317.1 GCA_029862885.1 Gammaproteobacteria bacterium | reverse complement strand
CTCCCAGGGGGAGTTGTCTATGGCAACCAGAGTACCTAACTGCGCCGAACCATACAGTGTTGCCCACTGTTCTAGCGACGTGCGAAACACACTGGAACCGGTGGGTGCGCCACCGGTCATGCCTTCCAGTTGCTCGAATTCAATGTATCCACCGCGCATGACCTTGATGGATCGGGTGGTGTGATGCTCTGCGCCGGCATCGTCGGTGAGGGTGAGCGTCACCGCATAGGTTCCGGGCGCGGGAAATACATGATCGAACAAGAGAGGTGAGGGGCAGATGGGAGTACCGCTATTGTCAGTCCCATCGCCAGGTTCGCTGGTGCCGTTATCAGAAACGGCACCGACGTTGGTACTGCCAAGCCCCCCGGAACCCCCCGCACCAAACATAAGCACCAGGCGGCCCTGGCCCAGGGCGCTTGGGTCGAGGTCTGGTAAGCGCCGCGGCGTCATTACGCGCAGACGTGATATGCCACGTGCGGCCTCGAATATCTCACGGGAGCTGGAAGCCGACAGGTCCGCAAGCCGTCGCGGGAGTCGCGCCGAGCTTATCCCATCCTACGCTGCTGAATCGTCAGCCGCTGCGCCCGGCTGGGTGGCAGGAGGCCGCGTGCCTGGCCCGCCCGGTGCTGCCGGTTGCGATGGCGGGGGGCGTGTCCCACTGCCACCCCAGCCTCCAGGCTGACTCCCTGGGGGTCTGGTGCCCGGGCCGCCACCAGGAGGACCGGGTTCAGACGCTGGCGCACAAGTAACTGGATCCGTACCATCGCCAAAGTTCCATTGGTACGAAACAACAGGCCGCTCGCTCTTTGAATAGGAGGCATCGAAGCGAATCTCCAGAGGTCGTCCCGTCACAGAATAGGCGAACGACGCGAAGGGGATGGTGCGCGGATCTACATTTATGGTTACGAAGGCCCGGGAAACAGCGCCCTCGTTGTCGAGTGCGCTGAGCATGACCGTGTATTCGCCGGCAACCACGAAGCGATGAAGCGCCGTTGGCCCCTCGGCCCCCGCACCGTCACCAAACTGCCAATCGAAGCGCATGATGGAACCGTCATTATCCGTCGATTGCGAGGCATCGAAGACCACATCGAAGGGGGCCATCCCTGAGGTGCTGCTCAACGTCAGGATAATGGTTGGCGACTGATTCGCGGAAACGGAACCAGCGCCCAGACTCAAAACTAAACAGACAATGAGGAGCACCATGCCCCGCAAAATTTGGAGCGGAGTCCATGCCAGGAATGCTGCGATAGGCTCAGCCATTATGAATAGTGCTTGTTTTAGTAGTAACCGTTGTTGGGCATCTTATGCTAGCAATAACTATTAAACCGCGGGCAATCAACAAAAATAATTTTCGTTTGATTACTTATTAATTACAGCACTGCGAAAACAAAGGGATATTGACCTGAATCATCCTGGCACTCATTGAGCGGCTTCTTATGGCCGATTATTATCACCGCGATAAGATTCGTGAGCGTCTGCTAATGAGACTCAAGCACTTTGCGCCAGGCTTTTCCAAGAACCTGGGATACGTTGCCTTCTATCAATTCACCGTGTGATAGGATAACTCTTTCCGCTTCCCAACTGATTATTTTGGCAAGCGCTTTGCGCGCTAATTCCTTCTTTCCCCAACCCATTTGATATTCTGGCGCTGGTTTTGGGTTGTTCCACATCCGCAATATCACCTTCCACCAGAATTGAAGTAAAAGCCCCGCTTCGTGTTGATAGTCATCCCCGATATTTTCTAATAAATCCACGAGAATGAGCGTCCTGGAGGGTTTATGGTAAAAAGCTACCTCCCACATCAGTTTTGTTCCCTGTACCAGGACCTGCTCAATTGCGCCTTCCCATCTGTAGTCTGGTTTATTTCCAAGAATCCAATCGAATTTAATATCCGGACGCTTTCTTTCTAATCCTGGACATATAAACGTTTCTGCGTCTGGGTATTGCTTCTGGAAGTCCGTAACGAATAAATAATGATAAGAGCCAGGTGCAATGATGTATTTTACCTTCCCTACTTCGTCAATTTCCCGTTTGGTAGCGTCATCAATTTTGCATGGATCATGAACGATTAAATCTCCGTTTTCTAATCGGATAATCGTTGTGCGCCCAAATATATCCATGCCCGCAAACCTGACTGGATATTCAAGTATCCAGATTTGATCCTTGATATATTCTTTTAATTCTTCCATGGGCTTGCTTCCGAATGCCGACCAGCCGGATTATAAGGTTTTTGACTCGATCACAAATTATCGGATCACCGCCGAGCGGCTGCTTGTGGCCGGAGATTGTCTCCTACCCTGACTTGCCGAGCGGCAACTAACGGGGCGGCAACCCCCGGAGCCTGTAAAGCTAGCAGCGAAAACCGACCAGTCCAAAATACTAGTTCGAATCAGAATCCTTTAAATGCATGGCCTGACAGAGCTCAATCGTTTATAGATCGTTTTCCTGTTTCCTCTTGTTATCCATTACCATACGAACGTAACGACCAAACGCGCGGTCTCGTGCTCGTTTCTCTGCCAGGCTGGCCTTGTTAAATCCCTGCTCCCTCATGAGCTTGAGGTAACTGGTCAGCCTCCTTTGATCCAGAGAGCCGTTTTCAATGGCCGCCCTGACGGCACATCCCGGTTCGCTCTGGTGGCCACAATCGGCGAATTTGCATTGAGCTGATAGCTCGGTAATTTCCGAAAAAGTCTCTTCTACACCGTGTTCGCAATCGGCTAGTTGTAGCTCCCTCATACCAGGAGTATCCAGTAACAATCCACCTGCCTGTAATGGATGCAAGCTTCGACCAGATGTGGTGTGTCGCCCTTTTTCATCATCGCCTCGTATTGTGTTAGTCCGCTGTATTTCCTCACCTAGCAAGGTATTAATCAGCGTTGACTTCCCAACCCCGGATGAGCCCAGGAGAGCAATCGTTTTACCACTAACACACCAGGATTCCAGTTGCCCAACGCTGCCAGAGTCGAGACTATTTACTGTTACTATCTCGAGCAGAGGATCGAGCGAATGCGCCTGTTTAACATAGTCTTCAGGATTGTTACAGCAATCGACCTTCGTCAGAACGATGACAGGCTCCACGCCGGACTCGTTGGCCAGCGATAGATAGCGTTCAATGCGGTTAAGACTGAAGTCCATATTCATCGAGCAGACCACGAATACGGTGTCGATATTTGACGCAATCAGCTGCGTCGTGACCCTGGTGCCTGCTGCCTTGCGTGAGAACAGAGACAAGCGATCCAGCAAACGATGAAACCTTCCTTTACTGTCGAGACAGATCCAGTCGCCGACTGTCATCATCGGCATGGATGGCGTCACTTGCAGGCTCTGTTTTCCATCATTGGTAAGCACATGGAGCAGCGATCGCTCTTGCCCGACTATTCTGGCTAGCGTAAATGCCTCCCACTCTTCGAGGGAGAGTTGTTGCTGAAAGAATTGGTTCCATCCCAATTGAGACAGAGAGCACTGATTATTCATTCATAACGATCCCTTACGAAACTATACGTCAAGTAAAACTGATCTCAGGGGCATGTCTGCCCCGGTTCATAAACCGGGTAGAGGATGGAGAATACTACTATTCGATAACTACCCGGAAGGTCTCAACAACAATCACAGTTATCCTCCCGTGCTGATTTTTTGGCATCGTGAAATCATAACAACATCAATACGGCTAGTCCGCATTCGAGATTCAATTTTATACAGTACCAAATAGCCCTAAAAAGCCATCAGCGTTAGTGTCCACTCCTGGCCGATTCCTGCAGCTTGGTAGTTGCATTTCAGCGGCAGCTTTCGAGAAAACAGACCCACGCCAGGGAAAAATAGGCTTCTTAGCTCGACCCTGAGCCGCCATTTGGAGTCTGTAGAATCCTTATAAAATTTAGAGTACAAGCCAATTTGATTGGTTTATATTGATGCATATCAAACATTGTAAAGTCGGCGGTGATAGTTTGGTGCAGTAACCACTTCGGACGGCTAAATCATATTTAAAGGACATGAGAAATAAATCTAAAAATAGGGGAAAGAGATGAAAAAATCATTGTTACTGGCATCTATCTTGCTGCTTTCAATTTCCGCTCAATTGCGCGCTGCCGAAGGAGCCTACGCCATGGTCGGAGGCGGCTTATTAACCTTTGACGATGGTGTCGACGAGATCGAGCCCAAACAGTTGCTCGGGCGCATAGGATACAATTTCAACAATTATATCGGCGTCGGTTTCGAGGGCGGTTTTTCGCTAATCGAGGACGAATTGTTCGGTGTTGACTTCGACGTAACAACGACTTTTTTCTATGTACGTGGAAGTATTCCAGTTGGCGGGAAATCAAGCGTATATGCCTTGATCGGCCCTACCAATGTTGATTTGACAGGCAGTGTCGGTGGTTTCTCGATCACCGGCGATGACAACGATACTGGCACCGGATTCGGTTTTGAAACCCAGCTCGAGACATTATCTTTCTCTGTCGATTACATCACGTACTTTGATGATGACGGAGTAGATGTTAATTCGATCAATTTCAGTTTGGGATCATATTTTTAGAACTTAATTGATGCACGATACATCTTCGAGTTCTAATGGATTTTGAATACAAGGTTTTTGATTCGGTTTTCTCGAAACCTATCAATTAGAAGCGCGAGGAACGAGTGAGATGGAAGGCTCGATTAAAGCTGTATTATTCATAGTTTTATGCCTGATAACCGGGTGTGCAACCGTACCTTTAGCGCCCGTCGAAAGCGATATTAAAGCCAAAGCGTTCGAGGTCCAAGCCAGCAAATCAAACATATACTTGTACCGAAACGAGATCATAGGTTCAGCTATAACTATGCCAATTGGTCTCGATGGATCGATCAGTGGTAAAACCTCATCTAAAACTTATTTTATGTGGGTTGTTGAACCTGGCGAGCACGAGATAAGTTCGTACACCGAAAACACGGCAAAAATCGTTATTGATGCCAAACCCGGGAAAAATCATTTTGTCTGGCAGGAAGTTAAGATGGGGGTATGGGCCCCTCGCTCCAAACTTCACGAAGTCTCCGAGGATGTTGGCCGTAAGGGGGTGCTCGAATGTAAACTAATTCAGCCCGAGCCAAAATAAGGCGTCTTTGAGAATATACCCTGATATGCTCGAGTGTGTGGCCTGGTTGAAACGGCGCCAATTGAACCCATTGATGGAATGATTAGAATTTTAGAGTCTGAAAATGGCCGAAAGTCGTCTATTGCACTGAAATGACAGGCGGCAGCTTTGGGCACGTTGCTAGCCTTCAACGAATAGCTCCTGAACGTCAGCTTCCAGTAAGCCGTCTTCGTCTTTTTCCATCATATGACTGTGTTTCCAGAGCCAGCGCCACGCCAATACTTTGGCTTAAATCTTTGAGGGTAAGCAGGGGTAGGATCGTTGCTGAGATTTATCAGCAGGTGATTATAATGTTAATTCGACTTTCCCGCTGACAGATTACATATGATGGAAAAAGCCATAGTACTGGTAATACTGGCCGCGTCGCTACTAGCACTTGGTAATGCGGCCATCGTCTACAAGCGCAGTTACTACTTGGAATCAAAGGACCGTGTCAACCTGGAACGCTTAATCGACAATATTGAACAACTTAACCGTGACCGTCTGCTCGGTTTAAGTAAACGCCTAGTTACCATCAGCAAATCCGATTTTGGTATTTTGCTATTGTTAAACAGGGAGTTTCGGGGCGCGGTTCTATGGCTCGGCCTCAGTCTCTTATCGCTGCTACTCTATGTACTTTTCCTGCAGGCAAGGGCTTATTTGCGTGGTAGAGAGTTGATCGGCGACAGTCAGTGAAACCAAATGAAAGGCGACTCTGGGCACTTCAGAGTCGTTCATGCACCAACCCGCGAACGACCGCTACTGGCCGAAGTAAGAAGCCTGGGGCACTATTGGCGGCGTCCGCTATGGAGAACACTGGCTCAAAAAATGCCTGCATCGACCACAGGTGCTGGCTTCATATAAGAAAGTTTGCTTAGTCTCGTACATT
>JAOTWM010000316.1 GCA_029862885.1 Gammaproteobacteria bacterium | reverse complement strand
TCGCTACGTTGGTGGTGCGCTTGATCCGATTATCCGAATCCGGGCCAACGTATTGTTTGCCGTCATCGCCGTTGTCTACTTGGTGGTCCACTCTTGGCTGTATGTTACCGTGCGCCGTGGTAATCCGTTGCGTTTTAACACCTTAACGTCACTGTCCGATCTCCTGCCGTTTTTGCAGAATCTGTATATCCTAAGGCCCGATTATCAGTTCTATCAAGTATTAACGGTTTGGGGCTTGCTGGTATACGTGCTGTATTTCTGGCAGCGGCGTACGCTGAACAAAAGCCTGTATCTATCGGCGGGCATGTGGTTGCCATTGTTAACGGTGTTCAATCCGGTATATGCGGATTTTTTTCTGCGTGTGACATCACCGGCGCTGCTGTGGCGACTCTGTTTGTTGGTGCCTATACCCTTGGTTGCGGGGTATTTTATAGTGACTATATTTAGCCGTGGCCGGGACGCGGCGACCGGCGCGTTATCGGTAAAACTCGTAGCGTTGGTGGTTTTATCTGTGTCTTGGTTGCCAATTCAATCTACATTCTATTCATCGCCGTACAGTCGACTCACGACGCTCGCTCCAGTGGCTCGTGGCAACGACTATCAGCTATGGAAAGACCTATACGCTTTTCTAAATACACTGGATCCGCGGCGGGTGATAACCGACCGGGTTACCGGTTACACGATCAACGGACTCACGCCGCATCGCTATGGAGGCTATAAATTTTACGGCCGTGGCGCATTGCGACTGGACGGTAAAGAATACGCCCGCATTCAATTTCGAGCGCGAGATGGATGGCTATTAGTGGTGAATAAGAGGGACGGACAGCTGAGTGCTACGGGCCGGGTTAGCCGCCACTGGCCGGAGCGAATCATGCTGGTGAGTGAGTTTTATTCGAACGAATTCGATGAATTCGTGGCTTCGAATTCGGGCCTATTTATGCCGTTATGGTCGCAATCGGGGATTTCGGTATACGAAATTCACTACCGTAATCGCGAATAAGGCCTACACTAAATGACAGGCGTGGTCCGTCCGCAGCCAGGGTTTTCCGGGTTCCGGTGGTTATTCGATCCGGTGGTGATGGCCCGTCCGGTTAGCAGATTGCAGTGCGCATGGGGCCGGGGTGTAAAGTGAACTTTAGCGATGATAAGCGAATCAACGAATCAACTGAGCCGGTGGTGCCATAGACCGAATGGCCTACGACGAGTGGAAATCTGACGGCACGGAGCAGACGATTCTTTGGGGCGATACGGAAACGACGGAGGCGCAACCGGTTGTCGACGCCAGCGATCCGTGTCTGATCCAGTTACATCCGCCCGGTGCCAACCTTGGCCGTCGCGTCGTACTGGATAGGGCGCGCTATGTGTTTGGCCGCGATGCAGATGTAGACATCGTTTTGAATACCAATACCGTATCGCGTCGTCATGCAGAAATTGTGAAGGATGAGCAGGGCCTATGGTGGTTAGAGGATTTGAGCTCCACCAATGGCACCTTCGTAAACGAACGTCGAATTGATCGAGAGCGAATTGGTGACGGTGTGCGGATTCGTCTCGGTGAAATCATCCTGAAATTCTTAATTGAAGGCGATATAGAGACCGCTTATCACGAGGAGATTTACCGAATGACCATCGTCGACGGTCTGACGGGATTTCACAACAAGCGGTACTTTCTCGAGTTCCTAGAGCGGGAAATTGCACAATCTGCGCGCCACGGCCATCCGCTTTCGCTGTTGATGATGGATATTGATCATTTTAAACGTATCAACGATGAGCGAGGGCACCTCGCGGGTGACGCGGTCTTGAAAGCCATAGCGGGGCGTATCGGACCCCGAATTCGCCGTGAAGAATTATTTGCCCGCTACGGTGGGGAGGAATTTGCTGTGATCTTATCGGTCACCGACCTCGAAGGCGGTATTCGGTTTGCCGAGCAACTGCGAGGGCTTGTTGCGGATCGGCCGTTTTCGTACGAAGGCGAATCATTTACTGTCACCACTAGTATCGGCGTCGCGACACTGTTTGATCAGCCCGATATGACGACTGATGCATTGATCGCACAAGCGGACAAGAACCTATACGAAGCAAAGGACGCAGGTCGAAATCGTGTTCATCCGATGGTCAAAGAACCCTTACCGCCCCGAAAGAAATTAGCTGGTTGTTCCTAAAAAACACCCTTATGGTCGCGATAGCTCTCGCGGACGGGTAATCACCGTCGAATTGGCACAATGTTTGGACATCGTCTGCCAGTCGTTATCGAAAGCAAAATGTACACAGGTTCCGGTCGGGATCAACTTCTCCGGTGTGCCTGTTAAGTCGTCGGGGCGGCCCAGATATCGCGTCAACTCCTCGCAACCGGGATTATGCCCAACTAACATAACTTTGGAGTGGTCGCCGCCGCATACGGCCAGTACCGTTAGCATCGTGGTCACGTCCGCTAAATATAGGTCGTCGCGGTATTCGACTGTCGGTGGATTCATCCAGGTTTCGAACAGCAGTTCGACCGTTTGCCGGGTACGGGCAGCACTGGAACACACTACATAGTCCGGAGAAATTCGATACTGTAGCAACCAAACTGCCATTCGCCTTGTGGCTTTTTGGCCACGTCGTGCCAATGGTCGATCGAAATCATTCGAGATGCCGGTGCTCCAGTCCGATTTCGCATGGCGTAACAACAACAAGTGACGGCTCAACCGTGGCCCTCCCCATAATCGAATAATTCAGCGCTCGAAGCGGCAGCATCGGACGTCACAATTACAGTCCTGTTTGGTGCCGCGTAGATGATGCGTGTAATTGATCGCAATGCAACGGACATTATCTTGCGATCTCTTGTTTGAATGTCAAACGATAATCGGCAATTTTTAACCATGCCGCCTCCTGTACGAAATCCGCCACCGTTAAGGGGTGAGCGTCGAGCCAGGTGGGAGGCAGCATTAATTTAAGTTTGGATTCCGTAGCGTGAGCAGTGATATTGGATAACGCAGTGTTGGGTCGACTACGATGTAGGACTACCGCGACGCGAAGCAGAATACACAGGCGTAGTGTCGAATCGCGCACGGAATCCCGCAGATTACTAAACTCGCAGTATGGAAATTTGCGGCGATGTCCCCGTACCAATGCCGCGAGCCGGCGTTGTTCGCCCTGAGAAAACCCCGGCATATCCATATGGTAGAGCAGATACGCGCCATGTTTGTGGTATTGGTTATGGGCGATCCCGAGTCCAATTTCGTGCAACTGGCTTGCCCAATGCAGCACTTGTTCGTCCTCATCGTCAGTAATACTCCAAGACTGTTTAACCTGATGGTACAGCGTCGATGCCGTGAGAGCCACGTGATTGGCGTGACGCTTGTCGACTCGATAGTGATCCATCAGCTCCGCAACGGCGCGGTCGCGAACATCCTCATCGTATATCCGCCCGATGAGATCGTAGATAACACCTTCTCGTAGAGCACCGTTGGCGATACGAATACGTTTGACGCCCAACGCATTAGATACCGCTCGCAGGATTGCTATTCCTCCACTGAATACCTGCAGTCGTCGTTCGGACAGCGACGGAAAATTAAGGGCATCTACATGGCCAGCTCGAATCATTTCTTTATGTAATTGGTCGAGGCCGTCGGTATCGATACCATCGGCGCCCCAGCCGCGGGATTCGATCGCATGGCTTATTGCGATGCACGTGCCGGATGCTCCGATCGCCGTATGCCAACCGTGATCCAGAAATTGACGCTGGACAGGTTCAAGTTCTTGTAGGCATGCGATTTCGGCGCGTCGGAAGCGTTTTGCGGTGATTGCACCGTCACCGAAAAAGTTTTGGCTGATCGAAACGCATCCCATGTGCAAGCTTTCCATGCGTTGCGGCTCGAAGCGTTGGCCTAAGATCAATTCTGTGCTGCCGCCGCCGATATCGATTACCAGGCGCTCGTCGTTGTTGTCTTCAAGCGAATGGGAAACGCCAAGGTAAATCAGTCGCGCCTCCTCACGACCAGCGATAACATCGATTCGATGCCCTAGAATCTCCTCAGCACGGCGCACAAACTCCTGGCTATTATGGGCCCTGCGCAGGGTATTGGTTCCGACCACTCGTACCTGTGACCGAGGAATATTCCCTACGCGTTGGGCGAATCGATCCAGGCACGCAACGGCGTGATCGAGCACCTCGGGTGTGAGATTATTACTATCGTCCAATCCCGCAGCGAGGCGCACCATCTCTCGTAGTCGATCAACAACCCGCAGTCGCTGCCCGTCAATTTGCGCGACGATCAGGTGAAAGCTATTCGATCCCAAATCGATAGCCGCTACAGTCTTTGAGTGTGCCATATCGCTATTTTGTATCTAGAACGCCCGACTGCCAGCTACCGTACGGGTGTCCGGACAAATACGAGTTAAAGAAACGTGGGTCTCCGGACACTTCGCGCCCCAACCATTCTGGTTTCAGAAACTGTTGGTCGGCCGAATCCAACTCAATCTCTGCGACTATTAATCCCCGGTTGTCGCCGTCGAATTCATCGATTTCCCAAAGTTGGCCATCGACGTCTACAAAGTGCCGGTGTTTTTCGACGATGCGGTGTCCGCATAACTGCTCCAGCATGTGCTCGGCATCATCGAGGGGGATCGGGTATTCGAATTCTGTGCGAACAATATCCAACGTCGCGTTTTTTATATTCAGTTTTGCGGACTCACCCTCGATTCGGACGCGCACTGCGCAGCTGTCGTTTATTGCCATATATCCTTGACGATAGCGGCTTGTCGAGGTTACCGCGTGCCGCCACTGTTCGTTCTTCAACAAGAACTTGCGTTCAATTTCGCGAGCCATTGGATTTCACCATGTGCGCGTGCAATGACTGAAGCATGCGCGCATTTTGCTTAGAGTCAAAGCGCGTAAAACATTTGGCGATGTGTTGTCGGAATTTATCAGAATCGAAGCTAATACTTTGTACTAGAGCCCCGATCGTCATAGTGAGGTGGGGTGCATCGGCAAGGTCAGCGCCGATAGCGGACAGCAGTGTCGATTCAAATGTGAAGTCTTGGAATTCGCCAAGTGCATTCTGCATGATTTTTAGCTGTTTGATTGGAATCCGAGTGTGTCGCCTATCGTAAAGGTGGTGGTAGAACTCCAATAGGTACCGAAGACGTTTACACAGAATTCGAAGATCATGCAGCCGCTGCGACGACGAGTCGTGATTCAGCTCACGCCCGGCGCGTAACACACGTTTATGGGCAGTTCGTATGCTGGCGGCCGCGAGGACGCCAATTGGCGTTTCTGCGCCGGTGCCGGTCAAGCCTTGGCGTTGCGTGTCGAGAAAGGTGCGCCATTGGGTTTTCAAGTCAACATAGCGCTTGCTGCGTAGCACCGCGAGCTGGCGCTTGAATTCAAGTTGGCGTTGATTTTGAATATGTTGGCGTAATGCCGGTACTTGATCTCTAAGTCCGGCGCAAATCAACGACTCGTAGGCTGGAAAGCGCAATAAGACGACGTCGTAGTCTCTGCTCAAACTGGTGGCATGGCCGAGCCATGCAAACTCTTTGCGGAAATGTGCTATTTGTCGAGAAGCCAGTGATTTCTCGAAATGCTTCAGTAACGAACGGGTGCGGCGTACAGCAATTCGAAAATCGTGCAGAAACTCGGTATCGATATCTTTTGAAATTCCGTATTCATTGCTGACGATAATTTCCAAAAGACTGCCGCCTATTACCGCTAGTGCTTCGGTTGCGGGGATATCTGCCGTGAACTCGTAGCACGGTTTCGCGGCATGGTCGCTAGGCTTACGGCCTTGTGCGGTGAGTGCGGTGTTGATGAATCCGGATGGTGTCGGGTCGAGGGACAGCGCCGTCGATAATCGATCGCGAATGGCATGTAAATCCTCCCAATATCCTTTAATATTCTCGAGTCGCAACCCGTGTATCGCTTCGGCTCCACATTGGCTAGCGGCACCGTCCAAGTCCCAGGATTCGCTCCAACAACGCGCAACAATTTTTTCAGCGTGATTGAGTATCGTATTAGATTGGCGTTTGCCGCGCATGCGGACCTGTGCGATCAGGGCGCGAAC
>JAOTWM010000315.1 GCA_029862885.1 Gammaproteobacteria bacterium | reverse complement strand
CCCAACGCACCCCAATCGCTCAGAGTTTGCGGCCGGTCGTTCACTACGAATCGGTGTGTGGCGCGCCGATGCCGATCGAGGTGATAGCCGTAGCGCGGCGTACGGCCGGTCAGCGCTGCGGCCAATGCTGATGGTCCGCCTTCAAAGTTGCTGCGTGCGCCCGCGACGCTATTCGCATAAATGACCGAACCGGTGTCACCAAACGCGAGATGCTCACCAAACACCGGTGGGCTGATCGTCTGGTAGTTGATGCAGGTATCCGTCATCAATATCCCCATCGCGCGCAGTGCATCGATGGTTCGGCGCTCACGCTGCGCCCATACATCTAGTTGCCGCAATTGTCGGTACGTACAAAAATCGACACCACGCGGGTCGGTAACGGTTGGCACGACCACTAGCCGTTCCGCGGCTGGGAATCGGGCCTGGGATTCAAGAAATTCAACTCCGGCCGGACCCAGTGATTCGGTATCCGCCATTACATGGACCTGGCTGATTTCCACAAAATCTTCAGCGTCGAAGAATCGACCGACCTCGATTTGCTGCATCAGAGCGCGGCGCCGCGGTTCGCCGTGCTCACCGACCAGTAACGCCGTTTCGAAGCTATTGAGCTGCATGTCCTGTACGTCTCTCGCGACGCAGGCTAAAAAGCCCGTTTACCAAAACTGTCGTGAGTACAATTGCACCGCCCGCCAAGGTCAACAGGCTCGGTTTTTCATCTACGCCGATCCACACCCAGATTGGCGCCAATACCGCCTCCGACAACGAGTACAACGCGACTTCCGCCGCGGGAATGTAACGCGTACCAATGGTTAGCAACATAAAACCCGCACCGAATTGCACACTACCGAGAATGAGACACAAAATCAGATCATGGCCGGAAATAATCAGATCATCCGCCATAATGAACGCGATCGTTCCACCCACCACCCCGGCCAGGCACGTGGCCGGCAGCATGTCGATTTCTCGGCTGTAACGAAGAATCACGAGCATTGAGACAAACGACGCGACTACGCCCAGAGCTAACAAGTTACCTATCCAGCGGCCGGCCACAAATCCGTCGGCGAACATCAACCCCAACCCCGCAAGCGCCACCAACATTGCTGCGATACCGAGGGGATGAACCCTTTCCCGCATTACCAGCCACGCCACCAGCGCGGTAAACAGCGGCGCCGAGCCGATAATGAAAACAGCGTTCGCGACCGTCGTCCACAACAACGCGAATACGTAACACACCGATCCGAGGCCCAGGCATATGCCTACCGCGATCCCTGGCCAACCGACCCTACGGAACGCTACCAACACCCCGGATCGATATTTCACCAGCAACACGACAAATAGCGTCACGACAAATGCGCTGGCGCGGTAAAACAATATCTGCCAGCCATCCGCTGTGTCGATATTCCGCAACAGGATTCCGGCAAGACTCAAACACGCCCCGCCCGCCAGCACGATGCCGATACCCGTAGCGTGGCTACGATCAATTACCGCTTCAGTCACCACACCACAATCCCCATTGTCACAAACCGCATCACCGCCCGCACACGTTAAGTAATCCACACGCAGTAATATGTATATCTCCACCGCGTCGCAAACATCATGGGTCGATCCGTTGTAACGACGCTAACAATGCGTCGAGATGCGACGGCCGCGTCCCTGGATTCAACAATACCGCGCGCAACACATATTCCCCGCCCCACTCCGAGATACTCAACCACGCCTGACCATCCGCCTCGAGTTCCGCCTGTATATGCAGCATGCGTTCGCCGGTCCGGTCGGGTGACCCCCAGCGAAACACCTGCACATTAAGGTCGGGCTCGTGCAACGGCGTGGAGCGCGGATGCAGCATAAGCATGTCATAAAATTGGTGAGTCAGATCGATCGCATCATCGATCAGTCGAGCGCATCCGCGGCGCCCCAACGCCTGCAACAACACCCACAACGTGACCGCGTCGGCGCGGCGTGAACCCTGCAACCCCCAAGTACCGCGATGCGCCCTCGCGCCGGCGGAATACGGCATCGGTGTCGCCAAAGTCGACTCGAACCGAACCCGATCCGGAAACAAAGTGAGTGCACACAAACGCGGTACGTAAAACCATTTTTGCGGGCCTAATGCAATCGAATCCGCCGCCGCAATGCCATTAAGGCCGTCACGGTAGCGGTCGCTATACATTAGTGCACCGCCATATACCGCATCGACGTGAAACCACGCGCTGAACTGTGCGCACAATTCGCCGATCTCAACGAGATTATCGATCGCTCCCGTGACCGTGCCCCCCGCTACTCCGACAACAATATTGAGACCCGCTCCATTTCGGGCGAGTCCATTTCGTACCTCGACCACGTCGAGGCGACCCGCCGCATCGACCGCGACCCGCATTACGCGTTGCGGTGGAATTCCGAGTACTGATGCCGCTTTACCAATCGAGGTATGTGCGCTCACAGCGCACCAGATGCAAATATCGCTGCGATCAAGATTCGTATAGCCACCGCATGCCGCAAATAGTGCGGTCAAATTGGCAAGCGATCCACCGCTACAAAAATTTCCCACCGTGGCGACAGGCAACCCGAGTCGCTCCGCGAATTCGGCGATCAATATTTCTTCAATATCGCTCGCGATCGGCGACAATTCACGAAACAGTAAATTATTATTGAGTCCACTGACCAGCGCATCGGTCAGTGCCGCCGCCGGATGCGGGGCCGTATCCATATGTCCGATCATCCACGGCGACGCCAATTTCGTGCTGCCATCGACAATCTGTTGCCACAACTCCGGTAATCGTGAGGTGCCAATGCCATCATCCGGAATACCCGGCAGCGCCGCCGATTTGCCGATCGGCCTGGGATCCGAATAAGCCCGTTCGAGCGCTACGCCGAGTTGTGGAAGCAATTCGTACAGCAACTCCGGCGCTTGCTTAGCCGTCATGCAGCGGCTCGGTTGGAATTGTATTGGCACCCTCCCCCAGGGCGCGCTGCATGAGTACGGAGTCGAGCCAACCTCCAAACTTCATGCCCACATTTTGTATCGTTCCCACCAATCGGAACCCGGCTCTACTATGCAATTGAATCGATGCCGTGTGTCGTGAATCACCGATGATGGCCACCATTTGCCGAAATCCGCCGGCCTCACATTCTGAAATCAACGTATTTAGTAACTGCAAACCAACGCCCCGTTTGCGCGCCCGTTTTGCCACGTATACGGAATTCTCGACTGTGAATCGATAGGCCGGTCGTGTTCGATACGGACCCGCATAAGCGTAGCCCGCGAACAAATCGCCCAGCTCGGCCACTAAATAAGGAAATCCCGCAGCCAGCAGCGATTCGCGCCGCACTGACATTTCCTCACGACTCGGCGCAACCAGCTCAAATGAGGCCGTACCGGTGCGTACTTCCTCTGCGTATATTCGCAGAATCGCGCCCACATCGGAGGCGCGCGATTCACGAATCCGCAGTGCCGGGTTCGCTTTCGAGTCCATCGCGTTATCATTCGCTGTTACGGTTACGGCCACGATACCCAAGATGTCGCAGCGCCACAATGCGCCGCCCCTACGAAGGGTTCGGGGCTCAGGGGAAATTAGAGCCGACGAATCGGGCTGCACCGCCGTTGCGGTCCAGCTCGAAGCACCGTATTTGGTGCCCGCCGGCACCCAGTCAAAACCCTACGGCAGGGGCCACAATTCCAAATCACCTGCTACATTTATAAATAGGGGGTGTGAAACGCAAAGTGCAACACCGGGGCGCGGTGTGCCAAGTCGTGGCGGCCGCAGACTAACCGCCAGACGCGGTGCCGCTGGACGACTACACTATTTTCGACCTGATCATCCGGTCATATTGGGACCGGTACCGATACCCCCGAAAAGTGCTGACATGACCAGTTTCTAGGTAGAGGAAATTGCTGTGAGTACCGATTCGCGACACCGATTGGCCGCAAACGTCGCCTTGCTGAAGACGCGTGCCAGCAAGCACTCCATTTACGGCGTGTTGATTGCGTTTATCGCGATTCTGATCGCGACCGCCCTGGTCTGTTACGTCGACAACCGCGTGGTGACTCTCGATGGCCTCATCGCCGCGCAAAAATCCAATGTTGCTCTATGGTTGATGGATGCCATGCCATTCGTATTTGCATTATGGGGGCAATATGTAAGCTCGATGATAGTGTATGAGGCAGGCGCGTTGGTGGTAGATCAGACCGATGTTATGCGCGCCAAGGCCGAAGCGGTCGAGCAACGGGCGATGCATAATATTACCCACGATGCCGTCACGGGTTGCCCCAATCGCGTGCTGCTACAGGATCGCCTCGATCAGGCGGTGCAAAACGCGAAACGCGACGAATCCATGGTCGGACTACTGCTACTTGATCTCGATCGATTTAAGGAAATCAATGATTCGCTAGGTTACGACAATGGCGATAAATTGCTTAGGCAGGTTGCCGTGCGCCTGCGTGGCGTTGTTCGCGAAAACGACACGGTGGCACGCATGGGGGATGACGAATTCACGGTATTGATCGCGACCGTGGAAAGTGTCGCCGACGTTATCAATTTTGCAGAAGGCGTCGAGTTGGCTTTTCGGACTCCGTTTGTTTTGGATAGTGTGCCAGTGGAAGTGCGCGCCAGTATCGGCGTCACGGTGTTTCCAAGTCACGGCGATGAGTCGGAGGCGCTGATTCAACGCGCCGAGATCGCGATGAAGGTATCGAAAAAAAACCGCAAGGGCCACGTGGTCTACAGCGCGCGGCACGATTCCAGGGGCACACAACCGTTAGTCCTCATCACCGAACTTCGTCAAGCCATCGAGTCCAATGGCTTGACCTTGTTTTACCAGCCCAAAATCGAGCTTGCCAGTGGCACAATTGTGGGTACCGAAGCATTAGCACGCTGGATGCACCCCGAGCGTGGTGAGATACCGCCGACCGACTTTATCCCAATTGCCGAACGAACGGGACTCATCAAACCCCTTACTTTGTGGGCGTTGAAAAAGGCGATTCGGCAGGCCGCGCGCTGGCGGCGCCAAGATAAGGACCTATTGGTGGCAGTGAATATTTCGGCGCAGGACCTAATCGACGCGGAACTCGTGGATTTTGTTGCAGGGATGTTGGCCGCGCAACGCCTGAATCCGAATCGACTGACTCTTGAGATCACCGAGTCGACGATCATGGCGGACCAACGCCGCGCGTTAGAAATAATGCATCGCTTATCAGAAATGGGGGTGAACTTAGCGATCGACGATTTCGGCACCGGTTATTCATCGTTGTCGTATTTGAGCGAATTACCGGTAACGGAGCTCAAGATCGATAAGAGTTTCGTAATCGATATGGCGAACAATGCGAAGCATGCGATGATCGTCCGCGCCACGGTCGATCTGGCGCATAACCTCGGCTTGAAAGTAGTCGCCGAAGGCACCGCGACGCGCGCTGCCTACGACAAACTACGGGCACTCGAATGCGATTATGCCCAAGGCGAATACATCGGCAATCCGCTGGCGGTTGATGGGTTCTACAAGTGGGCCGCCAACGGCCAGTTCTCCGAACACCACGTCGCAGTCGATGACGACGCCGACTATCAGCTCAGTGTGGCGTCGGTCGGAGCCGGCTGAATGCATTAGCTTTGCTCCTGCGCGTCATTAGCGATTCCCTCGTCGAATGAACTGAACGGTCTGCCCCGCGCTCGTTAGTGATCCGTTCGATACCGACACCGATCGGCCGTGAAGACCTCGAAACTAATATCATTCGAATTGCTTGAATACTGCGATGACGACTTTGTTATTCGAGCTGGTACCGTCAACGCCTCGAGTTCCGGCAACCGGCTCGACTGTTGCCGTTGCGGTAGATTTAGTGCCAACATAGCGCAACGTCTGCATAACAATCGAGACGCAGTACGCTAATTTTGGCCTATCGCTCCCAATCCACGACGATAATAATCATGAAAACAAGATCCGACAGCCACACCTTTAGCGGCGGTGACGCAGCGTTTACCCGCACGTCACTGTACGGCAGCGCTGCCGAACACACCTATTCCGGTGCACTGAGTTTTATGCGCCGCAAATACACCC
>JAOTWM010000314.1 GCA_029862885.1 Gammaproteobacteria bacterium | reverse complement strand
AACCCGATCGTCGCGGCGCCCATGCCAATGCCTAAGGCAAACAACCACGAGCTGATTTCAGCCGATGTCGCACCCGCCGTCTGCGCGGCTTGAAATACAATCACTGCCGAACTCGCGAACCCCACCAATACGGAGACAAATCCGGCCGTTACACCGGTAATCGACAGGTCTCTTAACAGCAAGTGTTCCTTCGACAATGCCGACCGCGCCGGCCGTTATTCGACTGCTATCTCTTTAGCACTTCAAGCGTCCGAACTTGACGAAAACCGCGGGGCAACAACCGTCCCCGCAACGCACGTTCACCGACATAGGTGTCGATCTCCGCGGGCTTGAGTTTGAGCGTGCGTTTTCCCGAATGTACCAATAACCAATCGCCTTCACTGAATACTACGATGGCGGCGGCATACTCAGGCGTGGCATTGGTCTTTGCCGGGGGAAGCTTAATGAGTTTTACGCCTTTACCCTTGCCCATTACCGGCAATTCAGCGGCTAAGTAGATCAATAAGCGTCCCTCGTTGGTGGCCACTGCCAACCATTCGTCTTTGAGGTCAGAAATGCGCTGCGCGGGCAGCACAAGTGCGCCCGTCGGCACCCTAAGCACCGCCTTGCCGGACTTATTCTTGGTTTGCATCTCACCAAGAGGTGCAATGAAACCATACCCGGCACTGGAACACAGCACGAACAAATCATCGTCGGCGCCCATCATGACGCTGCCGAATGTGGCTCCGGCCGGGGGATTTAGATTGCTGCTCAGCGGCTCACCCTGACTCCGGGCCGACGGTAAGTTATGCGCCGACACACAATAGCTCCGACCAGTGGAATCCATACACACCAACATTTGGTTCGACTTGCCGCGCGCAAGGTGTCGAAATTGGTCGCCACCTCGATAGTTCAACGCGTGGGGATCGATGTCATGACCCTTGGCAGCCCGCACCCAACCCTTCTCGGACAATATGACAGTAATCGGCTCGGATGGTACCAGCACACTCTGGTCCAATGCTCGTGCCGCCGACCGCGATTCGATAGGTGAGCGGCGGCGATCGCCAAACTCATCGGCATCCGCAATGAGCTCATCGCGAATCAACTTCTTTAGTCGTACTTTCGAATTAAGAATCTTATTAAGTACGCCTTGTTCTCTGGATAATTCTTTTTGCTCACCACGAATCTTTATTTCCTCAAGTTTGGCCAAATGCCGCAGTTTCAACTCTAAAATATCCTCGGCCTGCAGATCCGTAAGGCGAAATCGCTTCATCAATACCGGCTTCGGCTTATCCTCCGTACGAATAATACGAATGACTTCATCGATATTGAGGTACGCGATCAAGCGGCCGTCCAGAATATGCAACCGTGCGACGACTCGCTCTAGCCGAAACTGCAGGCGCCGACGTACCGTGTCGGTGCGGAACGTGAGCCACTCCTTGAGCAGTTCCACGAGAGTAAAGACACGCGGCCGCCCGGAAAGACCGATCACATTAAAATTAACGCGGTAGCTGCGCTCCAAATCCGTCGTCGCAAATAGATGATGCATCAACGCATCGCAATCGATGCGGTTTGATCGCGGTTCGATCACCAATCGTGTCGGACTTTCGTGATCGGACTCGTCCCTAAAATCCGTCACCATCGGCAATTTCTTGGCATTAACTTGAGCCGCCAGCTGCTCCATTACCTTGGAGCCGGAGACCTGGTATGGCAATGCCGTCACTACAATGTTGCCGGCCTCTCGCCCCCAGGTAGCGCGTTGCCGTACTGAGCCCAAGCCGGTCTCATACATCCGCTGCAGTTCTTCCGGCGGGGTGATTATTTCGGCATCGGTTGGAAAATCGGGCCCCTTGATATGCTGACACAGATCGGCCGTAGTGGCCCTCGGCGATTCGAGCAGCCTCACACACGCACTGGCCACTTCGCGCGCATTATGCGGGAGAATATCGGTTGCCATGCCGACCGCGATACCGGCCGCCCCGTTCAATAATACGTTCGGCAGACGTGCGGGCAGAGTACGGGGTTCATCCAGAGTCCCGTCAAAATTCGGTATCCAATCGCACGTGCCCTGGCCCAATTCCGCCAATAACACTTGCGCATACCGCCCGAGTCGCGACTCGGTATAACGCATCGCGGCAAACGATTTCGGATCGTCGGCCGATCCCCAATTACCTTGCCCATCCACCAGCGGATAGCGATAGCTAAACGGTTGCGCCATCAACACCATTGCCTCATATGCCGCAGCATCACCATGCGGGTGGAACTTGCCGATCACGTCGCCGACCGTGCGTGCGGATTTCTTAAATTTTGCCGCGTTGTGCAGTCCAAGTTCGGACATGGCATAGACGATCCGACGTTGCACCGGTTTGAGTCCGTCGCCAACATGGGGCAATGCGCGATCGAGAATGACGTACATCGAGTAGTGCAGATAGGCCCGTTCGGCGAATCGTGCCATCGGCACGCGTTCGACCTCCGGAATCCGCAGCTGCAGGCCTCCGGCCTCCGCAGCTTTACCGCTACGGCGTTTGCCGCCGCCGCTGGATGCGCGTGCCTTACTTTTGGCCATAAGTCGTCATTCTCAATTCAAGTTTGATAACATCTGATGATTCCAAACTACTGCAAAGTTGCTAAGAAAACGTGACTTGATCACCGTTCTTTGTCAGCCAGGATTTACGATCGGAAGCACGCTTCTTCGCCAGCAACATATCGAACATCTTGTTGGTTTTGTCGCCCTCGGTCACTTCAAGCTGTACCAGGCGCCGGGTATTGGGATGCATCGTGGTTTCCCGCAACTGTCCTGGATTCATCTCACCCAAGCCCTTAAAGCGCTGCACATTGGGCTTGCCACGTAATTTTTCCGTTTCAATACGTTTGATAATTGCGTCACGCTCCCCATCATCCAATGCGTAAAACACCTCTTTACCGACATCGATGCGGTACAGCGGCGGCATCGCGACAAACACCCGATTGTCCGCCACCAAGGCGCTAAAATGGCGTACGAATAACGCACACAGCAGGGTCGCGATATGGGCACCATCGGAATCGGCATCGGCCAGTATGCAGACCTTTCCATATCGCAGGTCGTCAAGCTTATTGGATCCGGGATCGACCCCCAACGCGATCGCGATGTCGTGCACTTCCTGGGATGCCAACACCTCCTTAGAATCCACTTCCCACGTATTCAGAATCTTACCGCGCAACGGCATAATGGCCTGATATTCGCGATCCCGGGCCTGCTTCGCAGAGCCACCTGCAGAATCGCCTTCCACTAAAAACAACTCCGTTAGTTCGAGATCCTGCGACGTGCAGTCGGCGAGTTTGCCGGGCAGCGCAGGCCCGGCCGCAATCTTTTTCCGGGTAACCTGTTTGCCGGCACGCAGCCGGCGTTGTGCGTTATCGATCGCGATTTGGGCGATCTGTTGCGCAGCTGCGACGTGTTGATTCAACCATAAACTCAACGCATCTTTGGCGACACCGGCGACAAAACCAGCAGTTTCACGGGAGGACAAGCGTTCCTTGGTTTGCCCGGTAAACTGCGGATCTTTCATGCGCACGGATAAAATATAAGCGCATCGCCCCCAAACATCTTCGGGCGCAAGCTTCACACCACGGGGTAGCAAATCGCGGAATTCGCAAAATTCCCGAATCGCGTCGGTAAGACCGCTGCGAAAGCCGTTCACATGCGTGCCACCCTGCGGCGTTGGAATCAGATTGACGTAGCTTTCGGTAATTGGGTCGTCGTCTTCAGGCAACCACACTACCGCCCAATCGGCTTCTTCGTCGTGATCCTTACAGCGACCGACAAACGCGGACTCGGGAACAGTAAGTGCGCCATTTAGCTGGCCGCTTAGATAATCGGTCAAGCCGTCCTGGTAACACCAGGATTCGTCGTTGTCCGGATCGGATTCATCCGCAAAGATCAGCTCCAACCCCGGGCACAACACGGCCTTGGCGCGCATCAAATTCTTCAGTCGAGGCACGTTGAACTTTACGGTGTCGAAAAATTGCGGATCCGGCCAGAACCGAACCACGGTCCCGGTCAAACGTTGCGCCACCGTGCCCACAGGCCGCAGCTCGGATTGCTTCCGCCCGTATGCAAATTTCATATGAAATTGCTTACCGTGGCGCCTGACCCACACTTCCAGTCGCTTCGACAAGGCATTAACTACCGATACTCCGACCCCATGCAGACCGCCGGAAAAACGATATGTCTTTTGGGAGAATTTACCACCCGCGTGCAAGCGGGTCATGATGACTTCAACGCCCGGAACCCCTTCCTCCTTATGGACATCGACGGGCATACCGCGGCCGTTGTCGGCGACGGTCAGTGAATCATCATCGTGTAGGGTAACCTGAATTGTATCGGCGTGGCCGGCGATAGCCTCGTCGACGCTGTTGTCTATCGTTTCTTGGGCGAGATGATTAGGGCGCTCGGTCTGGGTATACATTCCAGGCCGCTTGCGTACGGGCTCAAGTCCCGTAAGAACCTCAATCGCGGATGAATCGTAGGCCGCTGCCATTCACGAACGCTTTTGGATGAATCCTGTGTCTGCCACAGATTGCGCGGCCTCGTAAAAAGTGGCGACATCATACTGACAAGCCGTGGCGATAACCAGCCCGGCGGCGTCAGGCACTATCGGCCGGCACACCAACCGCCGCTATCGCGAGGTGGCTTGCAAATCGTCTGCGAGCGTATCCCGAGCTATGTCCGATAGCGGGTCGACGCTGTGCCGATAAACCGGATGATCGATGCCGACTGCAATCGCCGCCCCAGATCGAATTGCTTCCGACATTGGTGCCGTCAATTCGAAGCGAAGAAAATGCACGGCCGAGGTCTTGTTATCGTTTTCCCTATCCATATCTTCGTCAGCTATAGCCCAAACACGGTCGAACCCGCTGACACTGGCCCAGACCTTGTCCTCGATCCCGATCATTTTGGCCAGTTGGGACTGCCGCTCGGTCGCATCTTCATACTCGATCATAAAGGTGGCTTTCAGGTTCGATCCGTCCGGAATAAGCGGATTGTAGGCATCCAACTCCTCCTGAATACCATCCGCCTCAAAAATACGTTCAGTGCGTAAGATTTCCTGTATCTGATACTGCATCGTGAGCCGGTCCTCGAAATACAGTGTTGCGTTGGGCCCCACGGCCACTTGGCGTCGCTGTTTATGGGCCATGACTCGGCTCCGGAACTCGCTCCGAACCTCGGCATACCGTTCGAGCGAATACAAATCTTCACGGCACAATTTGTCCATCAATATAGCCTTCTCCACACTCCTACGTAGCGACCGAATTACAACCCGTAGGCCATCTTAAGCAACGTCATGGGATGATCCGGAGAACTACCGTCGTCCAATCCATTCGCGATTTGTTCGGCCGCCATCGGACAGTCGCTCGTATAATGGTCCACTTGGGCTTGCTTGACTTTGTTTACGACCGGGCGGGCAATTTTCATTGAGACTTCGTGATATTCGCGCTTAACCGCGTAGGTGCCGTCGTGGCCCGAACACCGCTCGATAGCTTCGACCGTCGTCTCCGGCACCAGAGACAGAATATCGCGGGTTTTTAATCCGATATTTTGAACGCGCTGATGACAAGCCACGTGGTAGGCGATCCGGCCCAGCGACTTCGAAAACGTTGTATTCAGTTTGCCGTGTTTATGGCGCAACGCGAGATATTCGAATGGATCGTAGATCGCGCCGCGCACCCGCTGAACAGCGACGTCGTCAGGGTACATCAGTGGCAACTCTTGCTTAAACATCAGAACGCACGACGGAATTGGCGCGACGATATCCCAGCCGTCGTCGACCCAACGCGCTAATTTCGGAATATTCGTTTGTTTCGCCGCTTCCACCGATTCAAAATCTCCGAGTTCCAGTTTCGGCATACCGCAACAACGCTCACGCTCGACGATACTAACTGCGATACCATTATGTTCAAACACCGCCACGAGATCTTCACCAATACGCGGATCGTTGTAATTGCCGTAGCAGGTAGCAAACAAAATGACTTTACCCTGGGTCGGACCGGCCACTTCTGCGGGTTCGGCCAACGCGCTGCGATGACCCCGCAATCGCCGCCGCATCGTGTTGGCGTGGTAGGCC
>JAOTWM010000313.1 GCA_029862885.1 Gammaproteobacteria bacterium | reverse complement strand
AGGATCTAAGACTAGTAAGTGGAACTTCAACTACAAAAGTTGGTTCTGCTGATGAACATGGTGCAGTGCTGTCCCAGCAGCCACTAAGTTTGTTGACTTTTCACACACCCTGGGTCGTTTTGAGCACGTCGTTCCAGACGTACTCCAGCGACCGATCCCGCCGAAGATATAGATATTCCGTCCTGCTCTCCGTGATACTGGTCGCAGCTGGCAGGTAGCTAGAAAAACAATACCGTGAGAGGCGGAGATCGCCGCTCGAACGTCTGCTAATTCGTCGAGTGGCCTTCAGAATCAAATCATGGACTTTGCCGCCAGCAGAGTCTAAGTCTTGTAGCACCCGCTCCCGCTTACGGAAACAACGTATCACGTTTTGAGACGATAGCCGGTTTTGAAGATCCACCAGACAGCGACAAGACACAGAGCCAGGAACAGCGATGCCATGGCGAGACTGACGCCCACCCCAACGTCGGCGCTTTCGTAAAAACTCCAACGAAAACCGCTGATCAGATAAACCAGGGGATTGAACAGAGTCACCGTCTGCCAGATCGGCGGCAGCATCTTGATCGAGTAGAACGTTCCACCCAGAAACGCAAGCGGAGTAATGATGAGTAGCGGAATGATCTGCAGTTTTTCGAAACCGTCGGCCCAGATACCGATGATGAACCCGAAGAGGCTGAAAGTAATGGCGGTCAGCACCAGAAATAGCACCATCCACACCGGGTGGGCAATCTGTAGCGGTACGAACAGTCCCGCGGTCGCCAAAATAATCAGACTCAGAATGAGCGCCTTGGTCGCGGCCGCACCGACATAGCCGATAACAATTTCGAAAAACGAAACCGGGGCCGACAGAAGCTCGTAAATCGTCCCGGTAAACTTGGGGAAATAAATGCCGAAAGAGGCGTTGGAAATACTTTGCGTCAGAAGCGAGAGCATTATCAGGCCAGGAACGATGAATGCTCCGTAAGTAACGCCATCGATATCCGTAATGCGCGAACCGATCGCGGCGCCAAACACGACGAAATACAGACAGGTCGAGATCACCGGGGAAACAACACTCTGGAACAGGGTGCGCCGGGTGCGCGCCATTTCGAACAGGTAAATCGCGCGTATGGCGTAGAAATTCATACCGGCTTTCTGACCAGACTCACGAAGATTTCCTCTAACGAGCTTTGCGTAGTATTGAGATCTTTGAATCTGATCCCGGTCTGCCTGAGCTCACCGAGCAGCGCAGTGATGCCGGTATGCTCGCCCTGCGTGTCGTAGGTGTAAATCAACTCTGCGCCTTCCGCCGCGAGTTCCAGGCCGTATGCCGAGAGTTTGTCCGGAATGGCATCCAATGGATCATGCAGCTGCAGGGTCAGCTGTTTTCTTCCCAGCTTGCACATCAGCTGCGCTTTGTCTTCAATCAGAATGATCTCGCCATTGTTGATCACACCGACCCGGTCCGCCATATCCTCCGCCTCTTCAATATAGTGCGTAGTCAGGATGATGGTGACGCCCGAATCGCGCAGCGAGCGCACGACTGCCCACATCGCCTGGCGCAACTCAACGTCCACGCCGGCAGTCGGTTCGTCCAGAAACAATATCTGCGGCTCGTGCGAAAGCGCCTTGGCGATCAACACGCGGCGTTTCATGCCCCCAGACAGCGTCATGATCCGGTTGTCTTTCTTATCCCATAACGACAGGGTTCTCAGCACATTTTCGATGTGCTGCGGGTCGGTAGGCTTGCCGAACAGACCGCGACTGAAACTGACTGTGTCCCACACGCTCTCGAACGCATCGGTGGTCAATTCCTGTGGAACCAGTCCGATCATCGAGCGCGTCTCCCGATAGTCGCGGCGAATATCGTGGCCGGCAACGGTAACAGTACCCGCGCTGGCATTTACGATCCCGCAGATAATGCTGATGAGCGTGGTTTTACCGGCACCGTTGGGGCCCAGCAACGCGAATATCTCGGCCTCGCGAATCTCCAGATTGATGTCTGTAAGTGCCTGAAAACCAGACGCGTAAACTTTGCTCAACGCACAGACGGAGATGATCGGTTGCATGGGGCGTGATAGTAGCGCATGCACCCGCGAAAGTGTTCAACTCGCCGGGCTGCGCGTACACGGGACTCAAGCTAAACGAGGCCTGGGCGGGCGCCGGCAATTACAAATTACACGCGTAGTTTACCCACTAATTTTGTGAAGTGTCGTTTTCGATGGTCCGCCACAGACATTCTCCATCGATTTGCTCGTCGAGGCGCTGCACCCACTCGGCGTGGGCTGCGAGTTCTTCTGCATTGGCACGGATAACCGGCGTCGGCACGCGTTTTCGCGCCAGCGAGCGCGATCGAGATTCCGCCGCGGCGTCGCCGATAATCTCGTGGGATTCATCGAGAAACGTGGTCTGACCACCCGTCATCGCGAGATAAACGTCGGCTAGGATTTCCGCGTCCAACAACGCGCCATGCCGGGTGCGTTGTGAATTGTCGACGTTGTAGCGTTTGCACAACGCATCCAAGCTATTACGCTGCCCGGGGTGCAATTGGCGCGCCATGCTCAGCGTATCCAAAACCGAACAAGTTGCTTCGGTGCCCGCAAAGGATTCATATACTTGGCGGAATTCGAAGTCCAAAAAACCAATATCGAAAGCGGCGTTATGGATAATCAATTCAGCGCCGCGTAGAAATTCCAAAAGTTCCGCCGCGATGTCGGCAAATTTCGGTTTGTCCGCAAGAAACTCACGGGTTAGTCCGTGTACTTCAATCGCGGCCTCGTCGATATCGCGCTGTGGATCCAAATACTGTTGGAAATGAACTTGAGTTTGGTGCCGATCGATAAGTTCGACCGCCCCCACTTCGATAATTCGATGACCTAGCTCGGGATCAAGGCCGGTAGTTTCAGTATCGAGAACAACTTGACGCATATTATTAATCGGCCCCGGCCCCCGCGGACTCAAGACCATCGATGGCCAAATTCGCGAGAAGGTCGGCGCGTTCGTTGCCGGGTGTGCCTGCGTGCCCCTTCACCCACCGCCACTCGACCGCATGCCGAGCCGCGGCCGCTTCCAACGCTTGCCAGAGATCCTGGTTTTTTACGGGCTTGCGGGCCGCCGTACGCCAGCCGCGTAGTTTCCACATGGGCAACCATTCCAAGATTCCGCGCCGCAAATATTGCGAGTCGGTGTACAACGTGACGCGGCTTGCACTGCTCAACGCATTCAACGCTTCGATCGCCGCCGTTAACTCCATCTTGTTATTGGTCGTCGACCGTTCCGCGCCGCTCAATTCCTTACAGTGCTTACCGCTTAGCAACAGCGCCCCCCAACCCCCCGGGCCAGGGTTGCCGCGGCAACCACCGTCGGTATAGATCACCACTTCGGGTACGGTCTTGGTCATGCGTTAGGTGTGCTTATCTTTCGTGCCGTGGTTGCAGACCGCGCGAGTTGTGGCGTCAAACGCCGCCGCCTTGCGGCACGACCGAGTACCTGTGTCGCTCCAAACTCACGCTTGCGCGCAACAACGATGTACACCGCGGCCAGATGCGGCCACCAGCGAGCACCACTCGGTTCAAGAAATGCAAGCCGAGTCCTAAACGCGGCGTTTTGCAACGGCGGACGATAATACAACAACGAACCCGACGTGACCTCGAATCCGAGTAGCGCGAGCCAATCCTGGACCCGCGACAAACGGAAAAATGCACCACACCATGGCGCACGACGCGACCACTTCGCCGCGACTCGCCAGATCCCCCACAAACTCATCGGATTGAAGCCGACGATTACTACATGGCCACTCGGAACAATGGCCGTCGTAATTTCACGAAGTAATTGATGTGGCTCGTCACAAAAATCCAAGCTGTGCGGAAGCAGCGCCAAATCCACGGAGCGTTCCGCAAACGGTAGCGCGGCGGAAGAACTCACGACATCGGCCCTTACGCCGTCGTGTGCGGTGCCGCCAATTCCTACCTGTACGCGAGTCGCTGCGGCTGCGTCGCCCAATGCGGGATAATCGTCGATGGGGCCGAGCTGCACCGCGATCGGGCTGTACAACTGCGGCACAATGGTCGCGAGGCGCTCGTTCTCTGCGGCTACCAATCGAGCACCCAACGGCGTACTAAACCATTGCACTATGCCGTTATTACTGTTAGTTATCAATTTATTAAAGATGGTATCTCATGTTATTTTTTAGTATGAGTTCCAATCGGACTCGTAACTATCCACTCGCATTGACCTTACCGGCGCACGCACTTACCATCGTCCCCCATGGAGGGGAGGACGCACTACCTTGGGTGGGCGGCGCGGGCAATGTCGTCCGTAGCCTTAATTCTAGTCGTAAACGCATGTACGTTTAGCGGCTCCGTGGTGGCGACAAACAGCAGCGCCAATAAACCCGTGGCGCGAAGCATAGCATTCCTGCCCCACGCCCGTTTCGGGTTATTACCGAATTCGCCGACTCCCCCGACCTTCGCTCACTTCAGCGCACTCCCCGTGCGAGCGCCGGGGCCATTCCCGTTCGAGCCCGTCCGCTTCGACCCCGTCGATGCAGCACCGAATCTCCCGAACCGCGTGCCGGTGTATGACAACGTATGGGATCGCATTCGCAGCGGCTTGGCGCTGCCCGAGCTAGATAGCAAATATGTGTCGGCCTACGAACAGGCCTACTCAAAACAACCCGATTATCTGCGCCGCGTATTCGAGCGAGCGCGCCCGTTCCTGCCGTATATTGTTGAACAGGTCGCAGCGCGTGGGTTTCCACTGGAGGTCGCACTGTTACCCGTGATCGAAAGCGCATTTCGACCCAAAGTTCGCTCCCGGGCCGGCGCCGAAGGCATGTGGCAATTTATCGCTGCAACCGGGAAACGGCACGGCCTGCGGCAAAACTGGTGGTACGACGGCCGCCATGACGTCATCGAATCGACGGGCGCGGCCTTGGACTATTTGCAGTTCTTGCAGGCCGAATTTAACGGCGATTGGTTCCTCGCGCTCGCGGCCTACAACGGCGGTGAGAATCGGGTAGCCCGAGCCTTATCTCGTAATCGTAAACAAGGTAAGCCACTCGAATTTACCGCACTGAAGCTGCACAGCGAGACCCATCGTTACGTGCCAAAGCTCATCGCCGTGCGCAATATTATTGCGGATCCCGAAGCCTTCGGTGTGGTGCTCCCCGATATACCGAATCGCCAATCTATTGCGGTCATCGATGCCGAGTCACAAATCGATTTTGCGATCGTATCCACGCTCGCGCATGTGCCATTGGAGGCGCTGCTCGATCTTAACCCCGGTTATAAACGCCGTGCTACACCGCCCAACGGACCACATCGGATCGTGGTACCGGCCACGCACCAGCAGCAGTTAATTGCGGGGTTGGCAAATCTGTCAGCTAACGAGCGCTTGCGCTGGGCGGGTTATCGGGTCAGAAGCGGTGATGTGTTGGGAAAGATAGCGCACAAGTACGGGGTCAGCGTTCGCGAGATTCGTGATGCCAATCACTTGACGAGCGACCTCATTAGACCGGGCCAAAGTCTTATTGTTCCTCTATCGGCACAAACGCTATCGGCCGCAGCCATTGATCCGCCCGCTATAGGCGATCGGCATACCTATCGCGTCGCCCGCGGCGATACGCTCTGGAGCATCGCCCGCCGCTACCGCGTTTATGTATCGCAACTTATCGCTTGGAATTCTATTGACGCGAGCACCGTGTTGCAGCTTGGGCAGAAATTGGTCATTAATCCCAATTAGTCGCCCCTGAAAAACGCGGCCCGTCGGCCGCGCCACTCAGCGATTTAGCCAGTATTAACGCATCTTCGCGGCCACCCACAGCCGGGTAGTAGGCGGGACGCTTGCCGACTTCGTTGAAGCCCGCTTTAGCGTAGATGTGCTGCGCCACATTATTCGACATACGTACTTCCAAAAATGCGGTATTGGCACGCTGAGCGGAGCCCTTTGCGATGAGGTGCTGCAACAACAGGTGTGCGTAGCCACGACGTTGCGATGCGGGTTCGATACACAGATTGAGGATATGGCATTCCTCGCCGTTGATAGTCATGACCCCGTAACCAATGGCGCGTCGCGATGCGACTAACATCACGCACGAATACCCCGAGCGT
>JAOTWM010000312.1 GCA_029862885.1 Gammaproteobacteria bacterium | reverse complement strand
AACCAGTGCCCAGAACAATGCAATCAGGGCCGCGACCATCGCGATTGCGCCGAGACCAAGCCCGACACCCTGTGCGAGTCCGGTATAGGTCCAGCCGGCCAGCACGTCACCCCCTCGATAGACAACGATATCAATCACCGGTTTGGTTTTGAAGCGGGTTTTGCGTGGCACCCCGGTGAACAGCATTTCCCGTCCCGGTCGCGTAATCGCGTAGTTACCTGCACGGCGGGTGATCTGCAGGCCGATCAATAGTGCGAGGCCCGGTGCGACCGCAACCGCGATCCAGCCGAAAACCAGGATTACCGGAACCAGCGCCAGGGTTACGGCCAGCCCGAATTTGGTCGCCAGGCGGCTGGTGGCGAACAGAGCGGTAAGTATGGCCAGCGAGTTGACGGCAAGGTCCATCATCCCCCAGTACTGCGAGCGGGCAGCGCGATCGTACTCGACCATGACGTTTTTCAACTCGAAGTAAACGAAGGTGCTCATCATCGTGTACAACAATATAAACAGCCCGATACCAAGCAGGAATCGATGATTGAGAAAGTCGATGAAGCCATCATAAAAATCTCCGCCGATTGATTTAATAGGGACAGTGTCGGTAACTGTGTAAGGTTGAGTTACAGACTCTGTTTTGTCGAGGAAGAAAATAATCGGAACCAGCAGCAGCAGCATCAGGGCCGCGATTAACAATAGATTATAGACGCCGAGAATATCCCCTAGAAAAACAGGAATAGAAGGCCCTAACACGGCACCGATACTTGCGCCTGCACCAAACAGGCCGAACAGCCGTTTCGATTGCGAACTGGAATAGATATCGGACATGAAACTCCAGAATACCGAAATGTGAAACAACGCGAAGAAACTGACCCATACATAAAATGCCTTATCGATCAGGCCGGTATCTTCAAACCAGCGTGTCGCGAGGTAGAACAACAGGAAGGAGCTGGCAAAGAAAATATAGATACCTGGCACCAACTGTTTCAGATTGATTCTGGATACTGCGAACCCGTACAACAAAACGGCGCCGGCGCTGATAAAGAAATTCAGGGTCCAGAGCCAGCTCAACTCGGCATCAGTCCAGTCGCTCGACATGGCATCGCGCACTGGTCTAAGCACGTAGTAAGCCGCCATCAGCATGAAAACAAACAGGAACGACATCGATGCCACGGCTTGTTCCCGTGGCTCTATCTTGAGCAGTTTGTTAACAAGGTTGTTAAACGACTCCGGCATAAGCTTGATGTTGCTATTCGATGATCCGAAGTATAACCCACTGCTGCTAGCGCTTTAGAATATCAAACCCGAGTCCCTTGCTAGGAGGATTCTTCGCTGATCCCGGGCAGTGCCTTCGAATCTACGCTTACCATGGAGGTAATTATTGAAGCCGATGAGATCAAAACTACGGCACAGTGCGGCGGTGCCGTCAAAGTGACCGCTCTTGCGCTTCCGGCGCCCGCGGCATTAGTGCATCCTTGCACGTCATCGCCTGTATCGAAGAGCCGGAGGTCGTAACACGGATTCTGGACCGCAGCGAATCGCCGCAACCTGCGTCTCATCCGGTCCGCGCACCGCCGCCACACCTCGAACTGGATCGACCTTGACTACTGCTCAACCGCAAGCAAGCGAGGCCGAATGAGTTATCGAGCGGTTGCCCTCGTGCCCATCGGCGACGAACCCCTAACCAATACGCTCTCACACTCGCAAAAATCAGTGTCCGTAAGCCGCGAACCTACACTCCACCCGCTATGACCCTGGCATCCTGACCAGCGCGCCTCCCGTCAGCACATCGCTGGCAAATGGCATAGCGGTTATGCTTCTTATCCGTCCACGATTGAATTCCTCGATTGATTTTCCCATGAGCGGTGAATTCATGCGATTATTGGGGTCTATCCCCTAATTTCTTGTGTTCTAAATTATGTTAGCCTGATCCTTTCCTGACACCTGTCACCTCACGGCTAACCAATTGTCGTAGTTCGACAGGACATCCAGGGATTTTGTCAATCCTTGGCCAAATGTCGAACGCGCGGTTCTTAACCATATTGTTTAAATTAGCAATCGTCCAAATAGCTGCGCCATAGTTATAACCGCCCCTGGCGGGACTGACCCGCCCGTCGACGACCTTACTCGGATTATGCTTCGAGTCAGCACGAAATTGTTGCAAAGCGCGGATCGCATTGATTGTAGCCGTATCTGCAATTCCCGTTAATTTTACTGCCTTAGCCGCAGCGGCTACCTCAGGGCTTTCCGTACGTGGGGGAAGATCAGCGATCACCTTAAATGCAAACTGCACAAGCAGAACATCTTCTCTCAAGTTTTTGGCAGGCGCAGCACCCACTACTCCACTGACATTGAAGATAACGGGAAGCTGAGGATGAGGTGGTTTTGGTGCAGAAAATATGGCCATGATTTTCTCCTTTTGTGTTTTGGTGTTGTCTGACAAGAATAATTGGGAATAATTGGGGGAACCTCAGACTCACTGCTGTCCCACAAATGATCATAGTGCCATGCATACTTGAAACTGTAATAATTGCAGTATCTGTTGCAACGAGCGTGTTAGTTGACGGGCGAATTTCAAGTAAGCGAGTAGAGGCGAATTCAGGACACCCACAATTCAGGTGTTGATAATTAAGGAGAAATTCCTAGATGTCTCGAATTGCCGCCGCCTGGATATCCCGAATTGCCGCCGAATTGCCGGCGTTATCGGCCGTCAGGGCTGCCGCGCCGCCCTTGGCGAATTCTACTTGGGGTAAGCCCGCACAGCGCTGCTCGGCGAGCTTGAGCATGGGCCCGCTGGTGTCGATTCCGACAACACGGCCCTTGGCCCCGACTTCGGCCGCCAGATCGTAAGCGAGCAACACGGGACTGCAACCCACATCGAGAATACACTCGCCGACTCGCGGCCTAAGGAGCTCGAGCGTGCGCATGCGTTGGCGAACGATATCAGGTGCGAGATAGGCACGCTAGGTGGTCTTCGATTCCTTCTCGTCGAACTCGAATTTGCTTGCCATCGTAGTTGTCGCTGTGCGGGGAAAAATTCGTCGGCAAATTTGATAGCGGGAGGCAATACGAATTCGTGTAGATTCGAGATATTTATCTATTAGCTATTGATTATTAACAAGAAGTTCTTCTATGTCTCAGACTCGCCTCCCAAGTTTGGTTCTCATAATGCTTGGGTTTACTTTGATCCGTTTCCGACAGTTATTGGAGTCATTGTTCCGGTGAATCGAGCATTGGCCGTGCCCTCGCTAACAAAAGATACTTCACTGAGAAATAGCTTGTTAGTGTCACTCTGCACATTGGATTTAGGACGAAGTAACCGAATCTCAAAAGACTCTATTCCGGTAAAACTCGAGAAATCAAATAAATCACCCGGAGCAAGTTTCTTCTTGAATGTGCGCGGACCAAACTTGAACGTCAACATGTAGTCTGATCCAAGATCAGTAAGTATTCGTATGCTTTGAAATTTAGGGTCACCGGGTCCGATATCGTACTGGTAACCAAAAGCAGGCGGTGGATCGAGAAAAAACGAATCCTGCTTTGTCGCATCGAAATCAAATCGAAAAATATTATCGGGACCAACTGATGGAAGTTCTAGGGCAGATCCGCTGGCGACTGGCGAAAATTGATAAAACCGACGCGAACGAGACAACAGTGACCCGTCAGCTCGATTCTTCTGTAGCATGACTGCTATTTCGTACCGGCCCCCCGACTGTAAAGAATCACCGGAATCCATAATTGCTGGAATATCGTAAAAAGTAGACGCCGCAGAAAGATTTTCGGCATGGATCACGAGCGCAGAGCCATCCAGAGCCTGACGAGCAAGGTCAAAAATAAATAACCGTATCGAATCCGGGTAGAAAGATGTGGGAATCGTCCAGCTAACACGAGGTGTTAATCCATTGGGTAATAGTTGTCCGTCGGTTGCAAATGGTACCAAGGAAGTTGATCCCAGAGACGGAGTAACTACAGTCAATGGAGTGTTTACACTTCCTGGATTTGTGATCGTTATTTCAAAACTACCCGTAAGTGACGGCTGAAATGGTACTGAATTTACATATTGAGATCCGAGAGCCCCACCAAAGAATTCAAGCGTGGTGGATACATCGCCTTGACTGGCTGTTGCCTCCGTATTAGTTCCTCCTGACCCATTTTCGGGGTTTGGTTTTACATCAAGCACCCCCACTGCAATGCGGTCACCGATAAAAAAACCAGTTTGAGTGGGTGTCCGTATATCTCGAAAGGTGAACGTGGTGCCGGCAACCAATGGATCGGCCGGGTCTGCAGCCATAACGATACTTGCTGGCCACGCTCCACTCCATATAAGCACTATCAATAGAGCAAAGGTTTCTCCATACAAGAAATGCTTCCCAGTTTCAGTTTTAGCCGCTTTTATCATTTTCTTAAAACTCCATGTCTTGATTCCGTCTAAATCTAATATACCCGAAAACTATTTCAATGAAGGGAGTCCGGAACGCCTATAAATTATTCGATAATATTCAAGGGCATATCGTTAGGTGCCGGCATCCGAGTCGGGGCGAATCCGGGACATGGACGAATCCGGGACACCCACAAATCAGGTTTTGATCATTAGAGAGAAATTCCTGGATGTCCCGGATTACCGAATTGCACCAGCGTCGAATCGTCTCGCACCAGGCTGCCGCGTTCTGGTCACGAACGCATCGGACAGCGCCTGTAGCCGAACGGCGATTTCGTGTTGCCGTGTCTGCAGCCCCTGCAGCAGCTCGCTCCGCTTCCGCAGCAGCAACCGCATGTGTCCGACCTCGCGCCATGCGTCGCGCCACCGCTCCAACAAGCGGAGCGACACGAGCGCACCGACCGGCAGCAACAGCAGCGTTGCGAGTCCGGCGATCAGGCCAGTGTATCGCCACACGAGCACGCTCAGCGCGACGATCCACAGGCCGAAAATCGGAACACCGCACAATACCTTCGTCGTCGAGCGCACATCGGGCCGCGGCGAGAACGCCTTCGCGGCAATCCGCGTTAATCGATACGGCACCCAGAAGACCGCCGACGCGACGAGCGTGGGCATGATGCCGAGCAAGACGACGAGCGGCAGACGGCGGCGCACGCGGCGCGTCGCACCCCCGTCTGACCGGAGTCGATGCAGATCGATTGGCCGCAGCTGCAGCAGCCGAAGGAGCCGCGCGTGGTGGCGCACATCCTTGGCCAGCGACGTCCAGCGCGGGTCGTCGATCGTGCGCAGCCAGGCCAGTGCCTCGGTCGCGTACCGCAGGCGCACGACCCAATCCGCCGGGTCCGTCGCCGCACCGAACTCTGCAGCGTAAATCCCCTCGGCGCACTCCACCATCGACGCGTCTTCCCAGCGCTCGAGGTTGACCGTCACCGCGCGCAGCGCGGCATCGATCCGCCGCGTCAGTTCGCGCACCGCGTCGGCGTCCTGCACACCAGCCGCCGCGATATCCTCCCACGGCACCGGGTCGCCGATCAGCACCAGGGCGCCGGTGCGGAATCGCGACGGATCGCGGAACAGCAATCCGACGGGAAGAATGGGAAACGCCGTGCCGCAGGTCGCGAAGGCGCCGAGCGCTAGCCGCGCCGCCCCCGTCTTGAGCGGCGCGATCGAGGGATCGCGATGGCTGTAGCCTTCAGGAAAGATCCCCACCGCGCCCGCGCCGGCGAGCACTGCGTGCGCCGCGCGAAAGGTGTCGACGTTCCGCTTGAGGAGCGCTGGATCATCCGCCCGCCGATACACGGGAATGGCGCCCACCGCGCGAAAGACCCACCCGATGAGCGGATTCGCGAACAACGTGGCCTTCGCCAGGAAGCGTACGGGCCGTCCCGCGGCGGCAATGACGAGGGCAGGATCGAGCAGCGAGTTGGAGTGATTGGCAACGAGCAGCAGCGGCGTACGCGCCGGCACCGCATGGCCGGCTACCGTCATGCGGTAGAAGACGCGCGAGATGACATTGGATACGCGCGAGAATGCCGGGAGAAGCCACATTGGCACTCCACCCTATGGCGGGTGCGGCAGGGGGTCAAACCAGCGCATCCATCACCGTTCCGCCAGATCCATTAACTCTCCCACAATTTGTGTGGCGATGTTCTCGTACCGGTCCTTCAGCGAAGCACGCAAATTCT
>JAOTWM010000311.1 GCA_029862885.1 Gammaproteobacteria bacterium | reverse complement strand
GTCTCTGCAACCGTTGATGCAGGGAGTATTGGTGCAGGTACTTTTACCGTATTCGATAGCATCGTCGCTGTCACCACGCAAGCTGGCTTAACCGAGTACGATAACCTGGCGAATTTCAACGCAATCACCGACAATGCCGGCCTCGAAATCAGGGGTATCCGCACCGGACCAGGCTCGATGCTGGCACTGCGCATCAAGGCTGAATCGGTTGCCGCGGACAAGCACAAATTGCGTGCGGAAGTCGATGAAAATGGGGCGAATTCAGGCAACAGCACCATCACCGTGATGGGTGTCACCTCACAGGCCGGTTCAGGTACCGAACTGGAACTAAATGATGCCATTTTCACTGGAGGCCTCAACACATTCCTGGACTTGATCGACGATGACAATATCGTCAACACCACGAATGGCCCGCGCGACGTGGTCGAGATGCGCTTCGACGTCACCACGGGTGACGGTTCTAGCGTCGACCCATATGCCGCAGACGAGATTGAAATCGAGGAAGAAGACGACTAGCAGCGAAGATATGGTCGGCGGCCTGCAGCGGCCGCCGACTCCTTCCCATAGATCTCCCATAGCTCTGGCCGTTAGCCGACATCCCCGCACCTGGTGCGGGATTTTTTATTGCGCGGGAAAATAATGACGACGCCTATCAACTGCTTAATATTTGTAGACTTAATTTTATACCCGGGCTTTTCTCTATAAAAAAACCCTCTTCTACAGATGTTTATATAAAAATTGGTGGAGAGAGGGATAGATTCGCCGCGTCATCCCGGAAACCGCGCAGCGGTTATCCGGGATCTTGTAATGAGCCGACGATGACAGGCCTCAGTTTCGCTTTTCGCTGTAAAATTCGCCTGCCAGCGTCCTCGGGGCCTCCGAGCCGGAATCCATTTTCGTAGGTACTCGCCTTCGATGTTTATCTAGCCGAGCGGAACGACTTCCAGTTTTCCAGCCTGATGAAAAACGGGCATATCGAACTGACCAAGGCCGCGGTTACGGCGGTTGCCATCGTCACGCCCGCGATCAAACAAGGCATGTTGTACGCTAATATGCTCGATATGCACCAACCTTCAAATGCTCTGCATCCCGCAGTAGTAGACTGGATTAGCGGTAACTACAACTACAAGATGGGTGTCGCCAGAGTGAAGAAGCTTGGAGAATCCAAGTACAAGAACGAATTCCGCAACATGTCATTCGCGCCTCGTAATATCGTTTATGTACCCATTCCTAGCACTCGCCGGGGCCGTTACCGCCCCGGTTTTTTTTTGGAAAAATCCCAATCATGGTCAGGCCTGGTATTTGCCAAGCCGCGGAAAGTGTCCCGAACCTGGCGTAACTAATCGTTGGCTTGCTGTGGCATTAGATGTACGCCTTGCTGTAACAGTGAAACGGATATATCGGCTTCGACAGACAGAAAATTTCGCTGCGCAACATGGCTTGAAACCACCAAACTAAGGCGCTGCTCCTGGTGGCCGTTTACCCACATCGAGATGACCGTGTTTTCACCCATCACCGTCAATTCTCCGACAACCCCGTGTACCGGATTTTCTCGTTCGCCTTGCGAGGGGCGATGCCGGCGATGCAGCACGATATAGGAGCGTGGTATCGCCCAATCGACCGTCGCGCCGGGACTATGCTTTTTTTGTAGCCGGACCTCCAGCTCATAGCCCAACCACTGAATTCTGGTTATTTCTTTGCCCTCGTCATGATCGATCACCCGGCCTTCAAAGATATTCTGAAGATTCATTAACCGCGCAACCGAGACATTATCGGGGCAACATATCAGCTCCATCGGAGGTCCATTTTGCAGGGTTACACCACGAGAAACGGCGTAGATACGATCTGCTAACAACATTGCATCATTGAGATCATGGGTGACGATTATGATGGGCAGATTGATACGTTGACGAAGCTGCACCAGTTCATATTGAAGTTTACGCCGGGTGACCTGGTCAACGGCCGAAAACGGCTCGTCCATTAGTAACACCTTAGGGTCTCGGGCTAACGCGCGTGCCAGGGCGACCCGCTGGCGCTGGCCCCCGGATAGCTGTGCGGGCAACCGGCTCTCCAGGCCGCTAAGATTTACCATCTCGATCAGAGCACTGGATTTCTCGCGCCGTTTTGACTTTGGCAAGTGCAATAGAGCGGCTTCAATGTTACGCGCGGCAGACATATGTGGAAACAGCGCATAGTCCTGAAACACATAGCCGATTCTCCGGTGCTGGGGAGATAAGCTCTTTCCCTGTTCGATATCCAGCCAGATTTCGCCATCGCAGGAAATTTGGCCTTTAGCCGGATTTGCCAAACCCGCAATCATTCTTAACAGGGTGGTTTTCCCCCCGCCAGAGGGGCCAATCAACACGATCAGTTCACCAGGCGCACAGTATATTTCACTGTTCAATGGGACAGGCTTTTCCTGCTGCACCCTAACCTTCAGACCTGAATCTAATTTAGGCATGGTGACGCTGACGTCGATAACCCAGTGCATAGACAAAGGTAATTGCAATTACCGAGATGCTCAATAGCACCGCAGACATGAAACCCGCAGAGCTGAAATCGAACATTTGTACACGATCGTAGATAGCAATCGAGAGAGTTCGGGTTTCCCCAGGGATATTGCCACCCATCATCAATACCACGCCGAACTCCCCGAGGGTGTGCGCAAAGGTCAATACCAGTGCTGACAATATGCCGGTCCATGCCAGTGGCAATTCAATACTCCAAAAGGTGTGCCAATGCGACATGCCGCTGCACCACGCGGCCTCGCGCACATTCATGGGAATGGCCTCGAAAGCGCGTTGCATGGGTTGCACTGCGAAGGGCAGGTTAAAAATAATTGAAGCAAATAACAGGCCGTCAAAAGTAAACACGAGGCCATGGCCGGTCAATGCTTCATAAAATCGGCCAATTGACGAAGTTTCACCGAGTGACAAGATAAGGTAATAACCCAGTACGGTTGGAGGCAATACCAGCGGAACCGCGACCATAGCTTCGACAAAAGCTTTGCCGCGAAATTTGTTCCAGGCCAGTGCGCGACCAACCAGCACTGCAAGTGGCAGTAATATGACGCAGGTCCAAAAGGCCAGATTTAGCGAGAGATCAAGTGCACTCCATTCCATTTTCAGGATGCTCTCACATTTCACCCGATACGTTGAAGCCGCATTTACGCAAAATTCCCCGTACCTTGGCTGTTTGCAGGTAAGCGAAAAAATGCCGTGCGGTGTCACTGGCATTTTTAAGCAACACCATTCTCTGTCGTAGCGGATTATGCAGGTCTTTGTCTATCAAACGAAAGGAACCTTTGCCCGATACAGATGGATTAAGCGCCAGCGAATGAGGAATGATTGCGCCTTGAGTTGAACCGGATGCAGCAAAAAGTACAGCTTGACTGGCGCTTTCCCCGAACACCAGGGAGCTCTCGATCTCGTCCCAGAGTTTTACCTTAATCAGCACTTCGCGCGCGGCTCTTCCATAGGGTGCGTGGCGAGGATTGGCGATCGCGAATTTACGTACCCTGCCATCGGCCAGTAAATCCCGAAGCGCTGCAAAATCGAGCGACTCGGCCAAAGCCGAACTTTGAGGTGCAAATAAGACGAGACGCCCGAGGGCATAGATCTGACCCCGGTCGATGGTATACCCCTGCTCGGCCAACTGGAAAACGTAGTCTTCATCGGCGGACAAGTACATTTCAAATGGTGCGCCTTGCTCGACCAAACGCTTGAGGTTTCCGGAAGAGCCGAAGCTTAGTCTAATCTTGTGACCTGTCTCCCGGGTAAACTGATCGGATATCTTGACCAGGGCGTAACTCAAATCGGATGCCGCTGCAACAACAGGAACATCCTCGGCAAGACTTACCGACATGCCTAAACAGGCAAATAACATCATCATTGTCAGCAATGACATACGAGCCATATACGCAAACTTCTTCAAATCCTGAGATCCAATGATTAATTAATGAAAACAAACGTCATGCGCGATTCTATTTATCGAAGCCCTGATAAAGCCCGTAGGCTATCTGGTTTTTATTTCTGTTGTCATTTTAAATTTGTTTAGTTCAGAGTAACTTGACTAAACTCAATGAGTCACCAGGGGATGCGCCCTGGCGCAGAGTCTGGCAATGTAATTTTCTTTTACGGTAACCCACCCTGTTGTGAAACTAATCCCCTGTGGGACCACAATAGAAATCTCCAAATCCAGCACCGCCGACTCGAAACCAACTCGGTGAATTCTCGTGTTGGGGTCGTTCTATTCGTAGTCAACGGGTGCATCTCGCGCGCTCACCGACCGTTACCTGTCAGCTATTACCAATTTCGTCGAGAGCGGGTGTGAGTATCTATATCGATTCGGTTTCAGACTCCGGTCATAAATGATTGAGTGTCCGTTCTCGACTGCTACCTAAAATAGCCGACACCTAACTATAAACTGATAATATGTTATCAAGTCAAAAAACCTTGTAACGCTACTCTTCGGGGGTTTGAGAAAATGGAGACTGACCTAGAAGTTTGGAACATGTCAAAATGGCGCTTCCTGCAATCAGAGGCCTCGCTATGGATCTTCGGAAATAAGTTTTTAGAGGTTGCTCTATTTTTGGGAGCACTTGTATGGTTTTATTTTGAATTTTTCTCTGCCGGACTTCTCAAGAATTTAAAATATTTAGGCCTGTTTGGTTGTAAACCTCCCCAAATTAGTTACACAGATAATTTGAGTTTTCCGGCCCTTCATGTTTCACCCGATATTCCCAGGGCGTGAGATCTCCCAGAGTGTCATGGGGTCGTTCTTCTTTGTATTCCCGGATCCAGTTTTCCGTTAGCTCTCGTACTTCATTCAGTGTTTTAAAGACGTACATGTTCAGTATCTCGTCACGATAGGTGCGGTTGAATCGTTAGATATACGAGTTTTGAGTTGGCTTTCCCGGTTGGATAAACTCCAGTTCAATGTTGTGCTCTTCTGCCCATTCGGCCAGTGCCGCCGAGATGAATTCGGGACCATTATCCATTCATAACTTACTCGGGTAGCCACGCCAGGCGACTGCTCTTTCCAACACTCGGATCACACGGGGCGCCGGCAGGTTTGAATCAATCTCGATGGCCAGCGCTTCTCGATCAAAGTCATCGACCAGGTTGAACGTTCTAAACCGACGACCACAGAACAAGCTGTCACTCATAAAGTCCATCGACCAACAGTGATTAGCCTGGGCCGGCACGACCAGGGGCTCCGGGTGGCGACTCGGTAAACGCTTCTTCCCGCGCCGACGTTTGTTGAGATTCAGCTCGCAGTAGAGCCGGTAAACGCGCTTGTGATTCCAGCCATGACCCCAGCGACGCAGGATCTTGAACAGCTTGCTGAAGCCATAAGCCGGGTATCGCTCTACCGCTTCCTGCAGCGTCATGATGACCTCATCGTCACGATGGGCATCCGGCCGATACCGATACGCTGAATCACTGATGCCAACGACTCGGCAAGCTCGGCGCTGACTCACCCCAAAACTCTGCTTGGTATAGTCGACCAGCTCGCGCCGAATGGCTGGCTTTACAGCTTTCTTTCAACAATATCCTTCAGGATCTTATGATCCAGGCTCAACTCGGCGTACATCTGCTTAAGCCGTCGATTCTCATCCTCGAGCTCCTTCAGTCGCTTGATATCGGACGCTTCCATGCCCCCATATTTAGATTTCCAGTTGTAATAGGTGCCGTCTGAAATCTCATATTCCCGGCAAACTTCCTTCACCAGTCGGCCTGCTTCGACTTCTTTCAGAATCTTGACGATTTGTGATTCCGTATATCTCGATTTCTTCATTTCGTTCTCCGTAATGACGTAGTGTACGCCGGAGAACTCAAATTATTAATGCCACTAGTTTAGGGGAGGTTTACAAGACCATATCTTACAGCATCTGTGACATTTGACGCTGACTACTACAAATCAGGATTACTCCCACGGAGGACATAATCAAGAGGGGTCGGGGCCGTATTTTTTGAGACAATCCTGGGGAATCGCAATAACCCTAAAGTCTTAGTGGTTATTGCCAGCAACCTTGTAAAAGCCCCTCTGAACTGGACAACCCCAGCAACAACCCAAAAGAAATCTAGAAACATCCCTGACCCAGCTCTTTACGAGCCGGATC
>JAOTWM010000496.1 GCA_029862885.1 Gammaproteobacteria bacterium | reverse complement strand
CGATGTGTTCGAGCAAGTGCGCATGCTCGATGTAACGACGCTCGACGGCAATATGTACGGCATAATGGAAAAATTCGGGTACAACGTTGTTAGCTACAACAAGAGTAAGGTCGATGCGGCTGACATGCGTGACCTCGACACGCTGTGGTCCGAAAAATACGCCGGTCGTATTGCGGTCTACGACTACTATATTCCATTGATGGATCTGGTCGCACTGAAGATGGGAATAAATCCGTCGGATATCACTGCCGACACGCTCCCCGCAATGAAAGAAGAGTTGTTTCGACTGAAGGAAAATTCGGTGATGGTGGGAGAGGTGGTGTCGTCCACGACCGCGCTCGCGACCGGCGAGGCGGATATTCTAATCGGCGGTGGCGAATGGGCGGTCGCTGTCATGCAGAGCGAGAACCCGGATCTCGACTGGGTGTTGCCGGACCAAGGCGGTATCCTGTGGAGTCAGGCGCTGGCGATATTTGAGGATTCCATGCGTAAGGACCTGGCGCTCGAGTTCGTCAAATACATTATGAGTCCAGAAGGTCAGGCGCGCCTTGCGACCTCGTCGTGTTTCTGGGGCATGCCGGCGAACAGCAAAGCGGGCGATGTGCTGAACGCCGAGCAGAAGACCGCACTGCGTTGGGACGAGCAAGCGAAATTTCTGGAAAATTCCCATCGTTATTTTATCCCCGATGCCGATCTGGACGGGAAAATGCTCGACGTTTGGGCCGAATTCCTCCAGCACTAAACAACTTGTGACCGTTCGGCTCGGGGTAATGGCCTGAGCTAACAAATATGCAGGCATTGACGTCGCGGAGCGGCCGGGGTTGGGCCTTGCTGGCCCCGGCGCTACTGTGGACGGTGGCATTTTTTTTCATGCCGCTTGTGATCATGGGCGCCTATAGCCTATGGCAGCGGGTGGGCATGAGGCTCGTGCGAACCGTGAGCGGCTCGAACTATGAACAGTTCCTCGCCAAGTCATACTTCCTTGACTCGCTGATCAACTCCCTCGAGGTGACCGCGATTGTCACTGTCGTGAGTGTGCTTTTGGCCTATCCGTTAGCGTGGATTCTTGCCGTGCGGGTGCCAACTCGTTGGCAGCACATTGCTCTGATTCTCGCCATCCTACCGTTTTGGACGTCCTACGTGGTGCGCTCGTACAGCTGGCTTTTGGTGTTGTCCGAGGGTGGCATCATTTCAAATTTTCTGCTCGACGTGGGCATAACCGATGCGCCGGTTTCATTCGCGAATAACCGTGGCGCGACGGTGGTCGGTTTCGTGCACTTCTTTGTCATGTTGTTGACACTCACCATCTACGCGAACCTCGTACAACTGCCGGAAAGTTACCGAAAGGCAGCAGCCGACCTCGGCGCTGGGCCCGTGCGCAGTTTCATCCACGTCATTCTGCCACTGACTTTGCCGGGCGTGGTGGTCGGCGCGTTCTTGACATTCGTGTTGTGCATCGGCGATTACATAACGCCGCAAATTCTCGGTGGTAACCGTGAGTTGTTATTGCCCCAAACGATAATGTTGCAGATATCGAGACGTTCGGATTTTCCGATGGCATCGGCGTTGGCGATGATCTTGATGATGGTCATTAGCATCGTGTATGTCGCTTGTGCGCGTTGGTTAAAGCTGGACCGAGTGTGAGCGTTATGGAACCTACTTGTCGTGGTGACTCCGAATTCGCGCGTGGGGGTCATGGCTAGTTCGCGATTGTTCCGAAACTTTCCGGCGATCAGCTACGTCGTGTTGATTTACGGATTTATTTTCCTGCCGGTTGTTGTACTGGTGCTGTTCTCGTTCCAGGATTCAAGGATACCGATACCACCGTTCGACGGGCCGTCGCTAAAATGGTACGGGGCGATACTCGATGACCGCCGTATGATGGATGCATTGTTCAACTCGGTGACCGTCGGGCTGTTGTCGTCCATGGTATCTGTGGTACTCGGATTCCTCGCTGCCTACTCACTGGCCCGGTTGAACATACCGGGGGCACGATTCTTCCAAGGGCTTCTGATTGCGCCGTTGACGGTCAGCTATCTGATTATCGCGATGGGTCTGCTGATTACCTTTACCGAACTCGGAATACCCAAATCGCTACTGACAGTTGGCATCGGTCATGTGGTGATCAATATGCCATTGTGCTTTGCGATACTGTACAGCCAGATGGGGGAGCACCAGGCGAATGTCGAACGAGCCGCGCGCGATCTCGGTGCTCATGATTTACAAGTTATGCTGCTGGTGTCGGTACCGATGCTGTGGCCGGCGCTGTTCGCGAGTTTTGTTCTGTCGGTCACATTTTCGTGGGATGAATTCATCATCGCGTTTATGGTGAGCCGGTTCGATGTGACGTTGCCGGTTGAGATTTGGAGCATGTTGCGCAGTGGCCTAAATCCTAAGACCAACGCGGTCGGCAGCCTCGTGTTCATGGTCTCGTTCGTCGTGGTGTTACTCCTCGATGTGTTAATTTCGCGGACACGCCGATTGTGACCGAGGAGTCCGTACGGTTTCTTGATATCGGTATGCGGTTTGGTGCGACTGTGGCACTGGTCGGAATCAATCTGTCAATAACCGAAGGGTCCTACGTCGTTCTACTCGGGCCTTCGGGCGGCGGCAAGACGACGCTGCTAAATATTCTTGGCGGATTTCTTGAACCGACATCGGGGCGTATCGAGATCAAGGGCGAGGACATGGCTGGCGTGCCGGCTGCGAAACGGCCGACGGCAACCGTGTTCCAGGACTATGCGTTGTTCCCGCACATGAGTATTGAGGGCAATGTCGCGTTCGGGTTGAAGATGCGGAAAGTACCTCGCGCTGCTCGAGAAATTAGGGTATCAAAAGCGTTAGCCATGGTGAAACTCGGTCCTGTCGCGCAAAATAGAGTGCACGAATTGTCTGGCGGCCAGCGCCAGCGTGTGGCCCTGGCTCGTTCGCTGGTGGTCGAGCCGAGCGTATTGTTACTCGACGAGCCGCTGGGCGCCCTCGATCTCAAGCTGCGCCGGCAGATGCAAGACGAGCTGAAGGCGATCCAGAAACGGGTCGGTACGACCTTCGTTCACGTCACTCACGACCAGGAAGAAGCGATGGCCATTGCCGACACCATCGTAGTGATGAATCGAGGCTCGATCGAGGATGTCGGTACGCCGGAGCGGGTCTACTTGCGGCCCGCGACGCGCTTTACTGCGAACTTTATGGGCGAAAGCAACATACTGACGGGTCGTGTTACTGAGGTATCAGGGGAATTTGTGACGGTCGCCACAGCGAATACAAATATGGCGGTTCGGGGAACCGTGCCGGTCGACTATGAAGTCGCCATATCGATACGGCCCGAACACCTGCATACCGAGGATAAATCCGGACGTATCCAACTTGGCACTGGATACGTAACCGAATATGGTTTTCGCGGCACCCACCACCAATGCACCGTTCGCATGGAGCGTTTCGATACACCACTACGGGTGCGCTTGCCGCAGTCCAAAATTCCGGCATCCGGCGAGCAGCTAACGCTGTACGTCGACCCCGATGATGCAGTACTTCTAGATCGTTAGTTCGCCTTCGAATCGAGATACTGGCGGATTAGTTCGCGAAACCGAGCGCCATCGAAACTCGGGAAGTGGCCACCGTGGACGACGCGAACCGGTATGTCTATGACCCGCTTCATTGTCGCCAGGTAATCGTCGATGTTCGAGTGATAAGCATCGTCAATCAGCGGTCCGTCGTAGACCGAGTCTCCTGAGAACAGCACGCCCGTCGATGGCTCCCAGAGCATAATGCCACCGGGAGAATGTCCGGGCGCGTGTATAACTTCAAAATGCCGATCACCGAGATCGACGATGTCACCGTCGTCGAGCAGTCGGGTGGCTGCTGCCGGCTTGACCTGGTACTCATAGGAACTATACGGCAGTGGCGGTAACCCAGTGAAAATATC
>JAOTWM010000309.1 GCA_029862885.1 Gammaproteobacteria bacterium | reverse complement strand
GTTGTTCGACGATACGATTCGCAACAATATCCGCTACGGCGCCGGCGACGATGTAGCCGCGGAGAGAATCCATGCCGCGGCGCAAGCCGCCCATGTGATGGATTTCGTCGAGCAATTACCGGATGGCCTCGATACCCGCATCGGCGAACAGGGCAGCCGGTTATCGGGCGGACAACGCCAACGAATCGCGATCGCTCGCGCTTTGTTCAAGGACGCCCCAATTTTAGTACTAGACGAAGCGACTTCGGCACTGGATTCGGAATCGGAGCGGCTGGTTCAAGAGGCGGGGAAACGTTTGATGCAGGGTCGCACTACGCTGGTCATCGCGCACCGATTATCGACGATCGAACATGCCGACAAGATCCTCGTTTTCGATCGGGGGCGCATCGTCGAAGTTGGCTCCCATGCAGAATTGATTGAACGACAAGGTGTATATGCGGTGTTGCAACGCGCCCACGGATATTCGCCGCGGCCGATCAGCTGATTCGTGCCACACTTGCGAAACGTCACGCGTGCACTGGATTGAAGCGCATTGGTACAAACGTTCGGCGGTTAGCCTCTTATTATGGCCGCTGAGCATTTTGTATCGCGCGCTTGTGGCGCTACGTAACCTGAGTTTCCGCATTGGCTTACGTTCCCAGTACACATCGCCGGTACCCGTAATTGTTATCGGCAACGTTACCGTGGGTGGTACCGGCAAGACACCACTTGTGTTGTGGACGTTGCAGTGGTTACGTGCGAACGGGTGGCGTCCCGGAGCCATAAGCCGCGGCTACGGGGCGGTGGTCGGTGCAGGACCGCTGGCGGTAAATGCCGACAGTGACCCCTGCGAGGTGGGGGACGAGCCGGTGTTGCTGGCGCGGCGTTCGGAGTGCCCGGTCGTGGTTAGCACGAAACGTGCCGCGGCAGCTCGATTCATCGTCGATCACTATGATTGTGATGTAATCGTGAGCGACGACGGCTTGCAGCACTTGGCGCTGGGGCGATGTTTCGAAGTGGTGGTGATCGATGGGCAACGGCGTTTTGGTAACGGCTTTTGTATTCCCGCTGGGCCTTTACGCGAACCACTTGGGCGCTTGCAGTCGATCGCATTGCGAGTCTGTAACGGCACTCCGGAAGCGGGCGAGGTGCCGATGCGCCTGGTTCCGGAACTATTGACCAATGTCAGCACTGGTAAAGCGTGTAGCGAGGGTGAATTACTTATGTTGAAAACCGCGCACTGCGAAGCCGTTGCGGGCATCGGTAATCCCAGTGCATTTTTTACATCGCTTCGCACGCTGGGTTTTACGATTACTGAGCACGCATTTACGGATCATCACCGCTATACCACACACGATCTCGAACGCGTTGGAGCCAGCCGACGGCCGATCATCATGACCGAGAAAGATGCGGTCAAATGCCAGCGCTTCGGTTATTCTGACTGTTGGTTTCTGCCGGTTACGGCGGAGCCCGGGCCCCAATACGAAAACGCTTTGCGGCGTCACCCGCGCCTCGCAGAGCCGCCCCGGCCAATGGCGGGGCCCAAAGCGAAACGATGACTGCTCGCACTTTTCACGTAATTATTCCTGCGCGCTATGCATCGGTGCGATTGCCCGGCAAACCCCTCGTCGCGCTGGCGGGACGGCCGCTGATCCAACACGTGTACGAACGCGCGGCACAGAGTGGGTCGGCGAGCGTTACCGTCGCCACGGACGATGATCGCGTTTGCGACACCGTCGCGGGATTTGGTGGAGTGGTGTTGATGACTGAAAGCGCACACCGATCCGGCACCGATCGGGTTGCAGAGGCCGCACGACAATTAGATCTCGCGGACGACGCCATTGTGGTAAATCTGCAGGGTGACGAACCGTTGATGCCACCCGCCCTTATCGAGCAGGTCGCGCGTTGTTTGCGGGTCGATACCGAGGCGCAGATAGCAACGGCCTATACACCCATCACCGATACTCAGTCCTGGACCGATAACGCGGTGTGCAAGGTAGTAGCGGACCAGTGCGGCCGCGCGTTGTACTTTTCACGCGCTGCGATTCCTGCGATCCATGCCGCGGGCAGGCTGGACGCCTGCGAGGCGGGCCTGGCCGCGCGCCATATTGGCATCTATGCTTATCGAATGAATTATCTGCAGATCTTCGCTTCGCGTCCGGTCTGTCCAATTGAAGAGGTTGAATGCCTCGAGCAACTGCGGGCATTGTGGTATGGAGATGCGATCACGCTATGCGAAGCCACGGAGATTCCCGGTCCCGGTGTTGATACCGCTGAAGACCTGGAGCAGGTGAGGCGTTTGTTGGCGAGTTAACCTTAAGGGCACATTAGGAAAATATCGAAATGCACAAAGTCTTGTTTGTATGCCTGGGAAATATTTGTCGCTCGCCGACGGCAGAAGGCGTATTTCGTAACCTGCTGGTCGATCAGCAACTGGCAGACCGGGTCGAGGTCGATTCGGCTGGAACCCACGCTTATCATGTCGGTCAACCGCCGGATCCGCGTGCGCAGGCAGCGGCTGCTCGACGGGGCATCGATATCTCAGCACTTCGCGGCCGCCAGGCCGAAGCGACCGATCTACACGAATTCGATTACGTCGTTGCGATGGATCGGCAGAACCAAGAAGCTTTACTCGCGATCAGCACGGCAGAAACCCGAAACAAGGTGCGACTGTTCATGGAATTCACCGACCGCTACCCGGACACCGAAGTTCCGGATCCCTATTACGGCGGCGGCAGCGGATTCGATCAAGTCATCGATATGATCGAGGCGGCGTCATTGGGGTTATTGCAGGAACTGAAAACGCACTTATAGCGTCCGGCAATGGGTGAACTCTGCATTGATGTTTCGATGGCCGATCAAACCTTGACGGTATACGACTCGAACCGAACACCGTGCGGTCATTATCGCGTTTCCACTGCTCGTAACGGTGCCGGAGAGCGCCGCGATAGTGAGCGAACGCCGCGCGGTCGACATATAGTCCGCGCGAAGATCGGCGCGGGTTGTACCGCCAATACCGTTTTCCGAGGCCGGCGGCCGACCGGCGAGCTGTACAGGCCGCAATTGAAACGGCTCTATCCACAACGCGATTGGATATTGACGCGAATAATGTGGCTAAGCGGGCTCGAGCCGGGTCATAACCGGCTTGGCCTGGTGGATACGATGCGCCGATACATTTATATCCATGGGGCTCCCGACGACGATCGTATCGGCGAGCCCAGCTCGCACGGCTGCATCAAGATGCGTAACGCCGATGTCATCGAACTGTTCGACCAAGTACCGGTCGGCACGATCGTGACCATACGCGAGGATTAGTGAGTAGCGACGCGATGGGTCCGCTAATGCTGGATCTTGATGGTGTGGAATTGTCGCCGGGCGATCGGCGACGGTTATGTGCCGCCAATACCGGGGGGGTGATTCTGTTTGCGCGTAATTTCACATCGACCGCGCAATTACGAGCGCTAGTACAAGAGCTTCACGCAGTGCGAACGCCGCCCTTGATCGTGGCTATTGACCAGGAAGGCGGGCGCGTGCAACGGCTACGTAACGGTTTCACGCCGTTGCCGGCGGCGGCCCAGATCGGGGCCGTCTATGATGACGATGCCGAGCGCGGCATTGCGATGGCCGAAGCGTCGGGATGGGTCATGGCCACCGAGTTGACCGAAGTCGGCATCGATCTGAGTTTCGCCCCTGTGTTGGATTGCGCCGCGGTGGCGAGCGACGTGATTGGCGATCGGGCGTTTCATTGTAGAGCCGATGGTGTCGCGCGCTTGGCCGAAGCTTATATGTGCGGAATGCACCGCGCCGGTATGCCCGCCGTGGGTAAGCATTTTCCGGGCCATGGTGGCGTTGCCGCGGACTCGCACATCCAGCTACCGATAGATGAGCGCACGATCGCTCAAGTCGAAACCGCTGATTTAGTGCCGTATCGGCGGCTTATCGACGCGGGTCTCGACGCGGTGATGACGGCCCATGTCTGGTATCCGCACATCGACCCCGATATTCCGACCTACTCGCCGTACTGGCTCCGCGAAGTTCTGCGGGCGAAGCTCGGATTTAGCGGGGTGATATTTAGTGACGATTTGAGTATGCACGGTGCGAATCGCGACGGCGGGCCGGCGGCTCGAGTGCGAGCGGCATTGTCCGCCGGCTGCGACATGGCGCTTCTGTGCAACGATTCTGAGGCGGCCGATATCGTGCTGGCTAGCGATGAGCTAAATCCTGCACCGGACTCGCTGTCGCGCTTGCAGGCTCTGGTGCCGAGTGCCCGACAACGACGCTGCTCCGCAACGACGCAGTCGAAGTGGGATAGGGCGCGCGAACTGATATCGGCATTGAGCGCCTGATTGTAATTTCCGATCTAGTCAGCGCGTTCGACGTACTCGCCGGTTTCCGTGTTGACTCTGATCCTGTCGCCAATATTGATAAATGTCGGCACCGACACCCGGATACCGGTTTCCATTTCGGCCGGTTTGTTGGAGCCTGACGCTGTTTGGCCCTTGATCACACCTTCGGTATCGACAACTTCGAGTACAACGTTATCGGGAAGCTCCACACCGATCGGATCGGAATTGTGAAAGTTTATTTGGACATCGGTATTTGGCAGCAGGAACCCGGCAACCGCCGCGAGATCGTCCGCAGCGATTGATATTTGTTCGTACGTTGCCGAATCCATAAATACCAACTGGTCTCCATCCGCGTAAAGATATTGCATTTTTCGCGGCTCGACATGAGCTTTTTCGATTTTGTCCTCGGAGCGAAAGCGGTCGTTGCGTTTCGTGCCGTTGGAAATTTCCTTCATTTCGAGTTGCACAAATGCGCCACCCTTGCCGGGCTTTACGTGGTTCTTCTTCAAAATCCGCCACAACTTGCCTTGATATTCAATTAAGTTGCCGATTTTTATGTCAAACGCAGAGACTTTCATTCGCTCGTCGTCACAATTGTTAGTTCCGGGAAGGCGATTCTATGGGCTGCTCGAATCAGCAGCAAGCTTGACCCGGTCGTGCCGCCGCGACGACCTGCTGCGCCCGGACGTGTTATCCACGCTAGAATACCTGCCGATATGCCGCCATCGACCACCAAAAGCACCACACGCCCGGGGCGGAAATTCGACCCGCAGTGTCGGGACTGCCAGCGCCTCGTGGCGTTCCGGGAAGACGTGCAAAAGCGGCACCCAAAATATCACTGCCGCCCGGTGCGGCCATTCGGCGAGCGCGGCGCGCATTTGCTGATTGTCGGCTTAGCACCCGGGAAGCACGGCGCGAACGCCACCGGGCGGCCATTTACCGGTGACTTTGCCGGACAGTTACTGTACGCCACGTTGCATCGGTTCGGCTTTGCCAGCCAACCTGTCGCCGCCCACGCGCGCGATGGATTACGGCTAATTGGCTGCCGCGTAACGAACGCCGTGAAATGTCTACCGCCTGATAACAAACCGGTGGGCGCGGAGATTGCCGCGTGCAATTCGTACTTGCGCTCTGAACTCAGCGAATTGCCCGCCGGCAATGTCGTACTGGCGCTGGGGACGATCGCCCACAACGCCGTATTGCGTGCCCTGACGCTACCGTTGTCCGCACACCGCTTTGGGCATGGTACTCTACACGAACTCCCATCTCGTTATCGATTGCTCGATAGTTATCACTGCAGCCGCTATAACACGCAGACACGGCGCTTAACACCCGCTATGTTTGAGGACGTATTGCGTCGTGCGCGTGAAATGTTGGACCAATGAGTCAAATCTCCGAACCGTTCGATTCCGGCCGCATTCTAAAGAACCTGTCGGGTGCGCCGGGTGTTTATGCAATGACGGACCAGGAAGGGCGATACTTGTATGTCGGTAAGGCCCGAAATCTAAAAAAACGTGTGGCCAGTTATTTTCGAGAAACCGGGCTGTCCCCCAAGACGGCGGCAATGATGTCACACGTGGCGGATATCCAAACTATCGTAACCCACACCGAGAGCGAAGCGTTGCTTCTGGAAAACAATCTTATTAAATCGGAGCGGCCGCGTTATAACATTGTTTTACGGGACGACAAGAGTTACCCGTATATCTATTTGGCCACCAACCACGCGTTTCCGCGACTGGCATTCTATCGCGGTGCGCGCAGCGAAGCGGGGCGCTACTTCGGACCTTATCCTAGCGCGACGGCCGTACGGGAAACTTTGGCGCATATGCAGA